>NZ_JAXIXE010000037.1:0-3343 GCF_036305205.1 Megasphaera massiliensis | reverse complement strand
TCGTATAAATGGCCTTTTTGTACGTTGCGCTGGGTAATGGGGCTGGTAAATACGGCATCACTGTTGGCCAAAGTAGCGAAGTAGAGGCGGTCATTGACGCCCATGGCATCGAGATGCATAGAAGCTTTGTCACTTACCAGTGCCTGTGTCCCGGTCGCACTTTCCGTAACATTTAGGTAATCGCTGTTGACCGTCTTTTCCTTTGCCCCTCCGTTACTGTTCCAGTCGAGGTCCATGACCATCGTGCCCGTACCGGACAAGGTCTGAGCCGTAAGGCCGGTGCCAGTACGATTAGCGTCACTCAGATTGACGAAAGAATCATTAACCAAATCGGTCAGCGTACTGTCGCCGGTTACGTTCCAAACAGCGCCGTTTTTCAGGGAAATATTAATGACCGGCGTTTCATCGATGACAGGTTCTTCCGGCTCTTCCCAATCGCCCCAGTCATCATCATCGTCGTAGATAACATCGTCATCATCATAGATAATATCATCATCGTACTCGTCTTCGTCATCATAGGAATATATTTTCTCAATTTCCTGAAGCTCGGTCGCACCGGTAAACGATGAGTTGGACGTATCAAAGAGGACGTCAATTTGGCCATTAAGGGCCTGCATATTGCCTTTGATAATCTTATCTTCGCCGGTGGCAAGAGCCTGGATGCGACCTGCCGATTCGGTGTAGAAGGCATTGTCTTCAGCGTCAATATGGAGCCCCTTATTAAAGATGATGTCGCTGTTATATTGGGCGCTGGCACCTGTTTTAACTTGATTCATGTCTACCGTACCATTGAAGATAATCTTTGATGAGCTTTCGGCCCAAAGATCCTGATCCGTTTCGGCCCAGGCGCCGATACCTGCACCGGACATGGCAGTTTTACCATTAAAATTAATCTCCGACCCTGTTTTCGCCTGAGCTCCGATTTCGGCACCGGATATAAAGGTTTCGCCGTTAAAGTTGATATTGGATTCATCGTCCGACCAGGCGCCGATACCTGTCTGCGGTATAATCGTCGTGCCGTTAAAATTAATCTCCCCTGCATATTCCGCAAAGGCCGCAATAGAGCCTTTATTATCGATTGTAATCGTACCGTCCGTCGTCAAATTAATCGTACCACTTCGGGTTCTTACATTAGACTGAAACCAATCTTCGGCATTGTGACCGGCATTATGTAGGTAAATCGAACTGCCGGCATTCATATCGATACTGCCGACGCGGGCATACAACAGCGTTCCCGTTATTTCTGTCGATAGTTTAACTGAATTGCCGACCTCAATCTCTACCGTGCTGCCGGGCGTCGATGAAATCATGCTGGTGAACATGGGGTCGTATTTCGGTGCAATGGCTTCCACAGGCAGCCCCTGTGACATGAATTGAAGATCATTGGCCTTTAACGCAAAGTGAGACCGACCGTCTACCATGGTCATGCGCTGCAGATTGCCCTGAATAGATTGTGCTTCTATTTTAAAATCTGAACTGTGATCTAAATTAATTGCGACCGGATTACTTGCCCGCTCTTCATGGAAAATAATATTCCCTTTAGCCGTTATAGACGCCTTGCCACCATTATCCACACCAATGGGCGTCGCATTTATTATGCGGTTATAAATAATATCGTTGCCCGCATTGATTACGGCATTGGCATTCGATACATACAGATTGGGAATATAGGGCTCACTATTGTTCTTATTAAAGACAATATCATGACCTGCGTCCATTTGAAATTTTGCACCATTTCGAAAATCCAGCAGATTGCCGGACACATTATTCGTTAAAATAATATCATGGCCGGCACTCAAATTCATCTGATTATTGCCCTGTATGGAGATATAAGGCACTGATTTCTCATGGGCTGATTGGGTCAGTACAATATCCTTGTTTGCCTGTAAACTGATAGAATTTCCATTTCCAACACCACTATAGACAATGGGCTTGTAATTAGAAGACGCTTTGATCGTATCGGCATTATGAATATTTAAACCGGTGTTGTTTTTCGAGATATAGAAAATATGCGCTCCCGAATCGATAGATAAGGAATGGCCGTTCATATCCAAATCCAAGGTTCCCTCATCGCCTGCGGAACCGTCAAAAATGTAGGCCTTGTTTTCAATATCCGTCCCCTTTGAAACGACGAACACATCTCCCGATGCCGCAGCCTTCTGATCAGGACCAAGGTTAAACAGTGAGTGCTCTTCTTTCAGGTCATAGTCTCCTGAAATCATGTCCTCACCGACGGGAGAGACAGCCCCGACACCGGCAGAGATGGAACTCAATAAAGCCCCTAATACTAACGCACGTAATAACTCTCCTTTAACTTTTCTACAACTCATACTGACCACCTCATTACAACAACAACGGTTTCCCGTTCAACATAATTCATAATACGCTCATAAATAGTATCGTTTATTGTCTGTCGTATGTATAAATTATCTCATTTATATATCTATTTTAAGTTTATTATATATTTATTTCAAGTCGTATATATATTTCCCCAATGCCTCATCTATAATAGACTGAATTACTCTATGACAAACAATCATCTTAATGTCCTCCATTAAGGCTGGTCAATTCGGTTAGCCTCATACATACAAAAACTCCTTCACGGAGGTTCATCAGACTTCCATGAAGGAGTTTCTTTACTCGATATAAATTTGAATCGCGAATAACTTACGACTTAGAACTTCCAAGAGATACCGCCGTTGAATTCCCAATCATTGCTGTAGGTGCCGCTGAATTTGCGTTCAAATTCGAACCATAAGCTGCTGGCCGGGCTCAATTCTGCCGTGAGACCGGCACCTAAGTCGTACCAGGTATCCTTGCCGTCACGGTTGTAATCGATTCGTTCCAAGTCATTGGCCGAGGTCAGCATGATGCCGCCGTCACCGGAGAATTCATGGAGGATGTCGCCTTTTACGTACCAGCTCGTCTTTTCATTCAGCTTCTGTCCCAACCGGAAGCCCAGGCGGCCGATGAAGCTGTTGACGCTGTCTAAGTCGTGATGGATGCCGTCGCTGCTGGTGTAGGACTTGCTGTTCATGTGAGTATACTGCAATTGAGCCTGCGGTTCAAAATACCAGCCGTCTTCCAGATCGTAGGTTTTGCCCGTTTCGACGCTGGCCTGTTGGTACCAGGTACCGAAGGAGCTGTCCGACTGAGTGCCATTAATCAGGAAGGTATGACTGTTGCCCATGACTTTGCCGATCCGGCCGACGACGTCTACATACTGGCCGTTGTTTCCGAGCCAGGTGTGATAGAGGGACCCGGAGTAGCGTTTGTACTTTCCGTTTCCGTTGTCAAAAGAATCGCTGCTGCGAAGGTAGGTAAAGACAGCGCCCTGATGGAC
>NZ_JAXIXE010000036.1:0-195420 GCF_036305205.1 Megasphaera massiliensis | reverse complement strand
GTATAATATGTGTTGGTTAAAGGCGAATATTTGTATAATCTTCATTTTAGTATAACATATTAATTGTCCTAATTCTGTCATAATTAATATTTCTTTACAATATTATTATAATATATTATTAACATAAGTGTAATTCATTCATGCCTGAAAGTTATACAGAAGATTCCCTAGGACTTAGGCATAAGAATCTGCCTTGGCTTCTCATACTCCTCTGCAAAAAAAGCCCTGCTCCACCGTCATACTGATGACGATGAAACAGGGCTGTCAGGCAATACGATGTATCGTCCGTATTGCATTGATAGTCGTCTACTTTTTATTCGGCCGTTATCTTCGATACCATAGCGGCCTTAAATTCATGGACTTCATAGCGAGCCATATCGTCCTTAGCAAACACGTCTTCGGCAAGGATGGCCTCGAGTTCCTCTCGTGAAGACAAGGCAGACAGCATGACGCCGGCCTTAGGAATATCTAAGTAAGGACCGACGAGGACAAAATGTCCAAGGTTAAAATGTTTGGTGAACCATTCCGCATGCTGCTGAAATAAAGATTCAGCCTGGTCCTGAGGAATGTTTTCCGGATTCAAATATTCGCTGATGATAAACATGGTGCATGACCTCCTTTTCAGTCACTGAGACCCTTTGATACTTATAGCTTACGGCATAGAGTTTAGTCCAGGCAAGGCGTTGCTTAGAAAATTTTGACATCTTTCGTCAGTTTCGGAGAGAAGGATTTTTATGTCGCATGTCGAATTTGTAACATATGGATTCTTTTTCAGACCTGATAAACAGATTGCCCTTGGCAATACAGACGATTTCCCATAGGGATTTTCTAAAGGAGGCGTTTTAATGAAGTGGAAGAAAGTTCTTTGTACCGGCCTGTTTACGGGCATCCTCACGGTGACGGCCATGAGTGGCCTTGCCCTTGATTTGACCAAGGAAACCGACGTGATCAGCCGCAACCCGTCCAATGTCTATACGATGTACCTCGGCATGTCGGACAGTGAATTTAAGCAGAATTTTTCCGGCGTCAGCGGCTGGAATTATAACAACTCGACACAGACCAAGATGTGGAAGCTGCCGAGTATTTTAGAAGCCTACGACAATGGCCAAATCGGCATCGTCCATACGTACGGCCGTTCTGAAAAGCACGAAACGGTCCCTTACGTCATGAACCGCGAAGCTTTGATGGCCGACTTTAAAAAGAGCCGCCCCCTAGGGAATTATTCCGTCGTGCTGAAGAGGACCGTGAAATCCGATGACGTCAAAAAATTGAAATCCGAGGATACGGCAGCGATTCTGAAGGAAGGTCTGGATGATTTTAAATTGGCCGCCGACAACATGACCAAAGCCTTAGGCAAGGGGCCGACGGGGTCGCAATATTTGGACGGTCAGATCAACGGCAATGAATTTGCCAAGACCATCATCTACTCCTGGTCGACAGGCGATCGTTCGGGCTATAGCCTCTCTATTTCGTACAAACTCCCCCAGACGATTGACCGCAGCCGCCCGCGGGCCGTCGATTATACAGAGCATCCTGAGTTTGATCCGGACGACGTCGTCATCACCGAGCTTAGCATGCAGCATTATGACTGGAATATAGAAGATAAATAGGAGGTTTCTATGTTCGATATCTTGAAGACCATCGGCGAAGTCCTCATCGCCTTGTTCATTCTTCGCTATTTGATTCACATATACAATACCCTCGGCCGCACGCGCGAGCCCGTCCGCAAGGCCTTGGCCGATATTTCAACCTACAAGGCCCAACGGGAAGCGACGCTCTATCACCTCTATGTCATTGCCGAGCAGTTCAGCCAGCGCGAAAGCAATACCCTGACTCAGGCCAGCCTGGCGAACATGTCTCGGCAAAACGCTAATTTCCAGGCCTTGGCCGCCGCCTATCCGGAGCTGAAATCGAATCAGACCTACCTGTCCCTCATGGACAGCGTCGGAGCGCTGGAGCTCCGGATTCAAGCGAGCCGTCAGGAATATAATGAGGCTGTCAGCAACTATCAGACCCTGCGCAGTCAGATTCCCTACTGCCTGCTGGCGCCCCTCTTTGGCTTTAAGTCGGCCGAATACAATCAAAAAGAAAAGGATCTTGAAGCCAGTCCCTCCGAAATCAAGACGGCTCCGGACGCACTGCCTCCGGTCATCGAAAGTCCGGTCAAAGAGGTTATGCCGGAACCGGTCTATCATTGTCCCAAATGCCAGTCTGAAATTCATCAACGGAAAGGGAAATTCGGTCCCTATTGGCGCTGCGAAAACCCAAAATGCAAGGCCGATTTCACCGACGACGACGGAAAACCGGTCATCCGCCTCTGCCCGACCTGCGGCACGGGCTACCTGCATAAACGGACCTTATCTCATAAGGACTACTGGACGTGCAGCAACTATCCGCAGTGCAAGGCCAAGTACCCTGCCGATACGGCGATATTGACCGAAGCTCAGTCTGATGATTGAGTCCCTTTACGAGGACTGACCGAGTGGCCGTAAGGAGTTCAAAAAACACTGTGAGGAAGCTCTCAGCGGCCCATTTTCCGATGATGACGATATCTTAGGGAGACTGGCTTTTTCAATGAAGTTCGGCCCTGTACTTTCATTGACAATAAGGCCTGTTATCGATATAATGAACGGGTAATCAATTCCATAACAGGACTTCTAGTGGCGCTAGAGGCTTCGGCAAAAGAAATAGCTATGTACGCTAATGGCGTATGTTCGGCTATTTCTTTTTTTGTTTAATACGGTTTTTATTTTATGTTTAGGGAAAACCGAAACTGCTTTTTTTGCGTCATCGGAGAGAATCCCTGTGTTGGAACGATTCTATTTCTTTATCAAAGGAGGGTTTAATCACATGTCCCAAGCAAACGGACTTTTAGAACGATTATTCCATTTATCTGAACATAATACGACGGTGCGTCGCGAATGCCTGGCAGGTCTTACGACCTTCGTCTCCATGGCTTACATTCTCTTCGTCAATCCCATCATCTTAGGCGATGCCGGCATGGATCCCGGTGCCGTCTTTACGGCCACAGCCTTATCGGCCATCATGGGCTGCCTGCTCATGGGCTTTTTGGCCAACTACCCCATCGCCATTGCCCCGGGTCTGGGCGACAACGCCTTTTTCACTTATTCCATCGTCCTGGCTATGGGAATGCCCTGGCAGCAGGCCATGGGCGGCGTCTTCATTGCATCCATCTTATTTACCTTGGTATCCTTATTCAAACTGCGTGAAATCATCATCGACGCCATTCCTCAGGACTTAAAGTACGCCATGGCTGCCGGTATCGGCATCTTCATCTCCTTCGTCGGCCTTCAAGGCGGCGGCATCGTCATGGCCGACCCGTCGTCGATGGTCGCCATCGGTTCCTTTAAGGTCGCAACGACGTGGCTGACTATTTTCGGTATCTTCGTCACGGCCATGCTCATGGCTAAAAAGGTTCCCGGCGCGATTTTTTACGGCATCGTCCTGACGGCTATTTTGGGCCTTGTCACTAATCTCATCCCCTTGCCGGACAGCATCATTTCCATGGCTCCGAGCCTGGAACCGACCTTCGGCGTCGGCGTCGCCAACATGGGCGCCATCGTTACCGACCCGCAGATGTGGGCCGTCGTCGTCATCTTCTTTCTGGTCGCCTTCTTCGATACGGCCGGAACCCTGATTGGTCTTGCCCAGCAGGCCGGCATCATGCAAAACGGCAAGATGCCCCGCATCGGGAAAGCCCTCATGGCCGATTCCCTGTCCATGCTCGGCGGGGCTGTCATGGGAACGACGCCGACCGCAGCTTACGTCGAATCGTCGGCCGGTATCGCCGTCGGTGCCCGGACGGGCCTTACGGCCATTGTCGTCGCCATTCTCTTTGGCTTCAGCATGATTTTCTCGCCCCTCTTGTCGGTCGTTACGGCTCAGGTCACGGCACCGGCCCTGATCATCATCGGCGTCCTCATGACGTCGTCCCTCCGCGAAATTCATTGGGATCAATTCGAGACGGCCTTCCCGGCTTTCTTAGTCATCATCGGCATGCCCCTGACCTTTAACATTTCCTACGGCATCGCCTTCGGCTTCCTCTTCTACCCGATTCTGATGACCATTGCCGGCCGCCGGAAAGAACTGAATCCCCTCATTTGGGTCATGTTCGTCCTGTTCCTCATCTTATTGTATACTTTGACGATACTTAAATTCTAAGGAGGTCTGTCCATGCTTACAAAAGAATTATTATCCGACTACATCGATGCCGGCGCGGCCAAAATTAAGGCCGACCTGGCCATCGTCGGCGGTACCTTGATCAACGTCAACACCGGCGAATACTACAAAGCCGACGTCGCCATGTATAAGGGAAAAATCGTCGCCGTCGAAAGTGATATTTCCGATTACATGGGACCTGACACCAAAACCGTCGACGGGACGGGAAAATATCTGGCACCGGGCCTCATCGACTGCCATATCCACGTGGAATGCAGTAAAATGAGCATGACTCGCTTTGCTCAGGCCGTCGTCCCCTGCGGCACGACGAGTATCGTAAGCGGCCTTGACGAATATATTTCCGTCATCGGTGTCGACGGCTTAGGTCCGATTTTTGAAGAAATCGAAGCGTCGCCGCTGAAGGTCTTCTGGGCCCTGCCGTATAAGACACCGTACACCATTCCCGTGTCGACCATCGCCTACAATGTCACCGCCAAAGACCACGCTAAATACCATCAGGATCCGAACTGCTACGGCATTTGGGAACTCGTCCGCGAAGCCGTCCAGACGAAGGATTCGGATACGCTGGAAGCCTTGGTCTTAGCCCAGAAATACCATCGCCCCATCTTCGGCTGCAGCCCTCTGGCCCGCGGCAAGGACCTTAACGAATACCTCATGAGTGGCGTCCGCGTCGACCATGAAAGCTACGACCATCAGGAATTTTTAGAAAAGGCCCGCAAAGGGATGCACACCATCATCCGCGAATCGGCGGTCACCAAGTTCCTCAAGGAAAATGTCCGGGCCATCACTGAAGGGGCCCCGGGTATTGCCCGCCACACCAGCTTTTGCTCGGATGACGTCCACGCCCGCGGCATCTTAAAGACCGGCCATATCGACAACATGGTTCGCCTGGCCATCGCTGCCGGCCTCGCCCCGATGACGGCTATCCAGATGGCCACCATCAATGCCGCCGAAGCCTATGAAATCGACGACCGCGTCGGTTCCATCGCCCCGGGGAAAGATGCCGACATCCTCCTCGTCGACCAGCCCGGGACCTTTACCGTCGAAACGGTTATCAGTAAGGGCATGGTCATCACTGAAAACAAGAAAAACGTCTTCACCTACACCGTCCCCCTCCGCGATGCAGCCTTGTTACATACGGTACAGCACGAAAAAATGCAGCCTCTCGACTTTGCTTATCACGTCGACCTCCAAGAAGGCACGGCCATCGTCGAAACCATCGACAGCATCGGCCCCTTCATGCGCAAACGCCGTGACGTCGAACTCGAGGTCAGAGACGGCATCGTTCGCCCGAGTGCCGAAAAAGACGTGGCCTTAGTCTCGGTCATCGAACGCTATGGTAAGAACGGCAACGTCTCCAAAGGCTTCATTTCCGGCTGGTCCCTCACCAAAGGTGCCATTGCCACGACGGCTGCTCCCGATGACAATAACCTCGTCGTCGCCGGCGCTAACTACGAAGATATGGCATTGGCAGCCAATACCCTCATCGAAAACGGCGGCGGACAGGTCGTCGTCCTCGACGGGAAAATCGTATCCTTCCTGTCCCTGCCTATTGCCGGCATCGCCTCCGATATGACGCCGGAAGACTTGGCTCAGAAAGAAAACGAACTCGATGAAGCTGCCAAGACCTTGGGCAGCCGCCTGCCGGACCCCATATTCTACCTCTCCTTCCTGCCCATTACGGCCATTCCCGACCTTGCCATCACCGACGGCGGCAATGTCGACTATACGAAACTTGCTTACTTCGACCCCATTTTACAACTGAAACCATAATCCTTTGACAGAAAGACAAAATTTATAGCACCATACAAAAATCGCCCCCATGACATAGAACGACTACGTCATGGGGGCGATTCCATTTATAACACGTTTCTTTTAAGCACTAGCGATTATAAAAAGATAATCATATCACCGATCATAATACGCGGAACCCTTTTGCCCTCCAAGGCAATTTGGCCGGGCATTTCAGCTTTTATCCCGACTCCGAAAACAAGGGTGCAGTGGCCATGTTCCTTCAAGGTCTGATTAGCTTCTGAGCCGACGTCACTGACCTGATATTCTTCATCGGCAATGAGCAGTTTATCGCCGACTTCAATCGGCTGGGTCAGGGTACTCTTCGTATGGGACACGACCATATTTTCATAGGCATAGGGAACGTCGTTATCGAAGATAATAATGCTGTTTCGTATTTTCATAAACGACAGGACCGATTCCCCAATCGCAGTAACTTTTGCTTCGTATTTCATAATAGCAGCTCCTTTCTGTATCGCTTAGAAACGAATAGAGATCCTAAGCCTTCCACCATATCGGTAACAGAGGTTCAGCAAATAACACCTTGCTGTATGCCTTAAAATATAACAGATATTCCCAGCGTTAGCAAGATAGCTGTCACAGAAGCGAGGCAAGTCGCAACGGTATATGATTTTAAGGCCCCTTCTACGGTCAGGCCGAAGTATTCCTTAACAATCCAGAAACCGGAGTCCGTAACGTGAGAGAAGCAAATGGCGCCGGAGCCGACAGCCAGGCAAACAATGGCCGGGTCCAATCCGGGATACTGCGGCAGCAGCGGCAAGACAATACCGGCAGACGTCATCATCGATACCGTAGCAGAACCCACAGAGAATCGCATGATAGCTGCAACAACCCAGGCTAAAATCAAAGGATTCATATGGATTGACATGAGAATAGAACCTAATTGAGTTCCCAATCCGCTATCCAATAAGATTCGATTGAAAGCCCCGCCGGCCCCGATGACCAGCAGGATACCGGCAACCGGTCCGAAGGACTGTTCCGTGAATTTCAACAATTCTTTCATCATGCGCCCGCGGTGAAGCCCCAAAGACCAGTAAGCAAAGAATGCAGAAATCAAGAGTGCCGTAATAGGATTGCCGATGAAGTCGATAATCATACTGGCTTCAGTTCCCTTCCACGGAGAAAGATCGAATAACGTTTTAGAAACCATGATAATCATCGGTAAGAGTATGGTCAACAGGGTAATGCCAAAGTTAGGCAGTTCACTGTCAGGAACTTCATCATACGTTTCGCGGACCGAGTCCATATCCGACGAAATTCGCTTATGAATGAGGCTGGTCCAAATGGGACCGCCGACAGCTGCGCAGATGGTACAAATCAAAAGGCCCAGTAAAATAACCTTGCCGACATCGGCTCCTAAAGTGTCTACGATGGCCATGGCAGCCGGATGAGGCGGCAGCATGCAGTGGACAACCTGCAGGGACACGCCGATGGGGACCCCAATGGCAATGATCGATAAGCCCGTGGCCCGAGCGACACTAATGACTAATGGAATCAACAAGACAAAGCCAACTTGGAAGAATACGGGAATCCCGGTAATTAAGCCGACAAACATCATGGCCCAATTGGCTTTTTTCTTACCAAAGCGGTTGATAAGGGTCCGAGCCAGCCGTTCGGCCCCGCCGGACGTTTCCAGCATTTTCCCTAAAATACTGCCAAAGCCCAATACAGTAGCTAAAAAGCCGAGCGTACTTCCCATGCCGGCCTCAATAGATTTACAAATTTGCAGCAGCGGCATACCGGTTACAAAGCCGACGAAGAAGCAAGCGATGACGAGGCTGACAAAGGCATGTAAATGAAGCCTCATGATTAAAACGACGACCAATATAATGGCAGCCAACAAGGTTCCGACTAAGAAAATAAGGTCCACAATACGTCCCCCCTATTCAGATAAATCAAGCCAAGGTAAATAAGAGGCTACTACTTTGGTCATTGTTTGTTCGGCCGCTTTGGTTACCTCTTCAAAACGTGTGTTTTCATTCATATGTTCAGCCAAGAAGGCTCTGGCGGCCTTCACACCGGCTGTCGATACTTCCGTGTTGATATTAACTTTGCGAATGCCAAGTCGAATAGCTTTTTGCAAGTCTTCTTTAGGAATACCGGAACTGCCATGCAGTACCAAAGGCGTCGTGACGGCCTGTGCAATGTCTGCCAGCCGCTGGAAGTCGAGCTTCGGCGTGCCCTTATAGATGCCATGAGCGTTGCCGATGGCGATGGCGACGGCATCAACTCCGGATGCGGCAGTATAAGCTGCCACATCCCGGACTTGAGTATGGGTATCTTCATTTCCGACCGGCCCCTGTCCCGTTTCCTCATTTAAGTACCCCAGCTCTCCTTCAACGCTGACATGGACGGCGTGGGAAATCCGAACAATTTCGGCGCTTCGGGATGCATTTTCGGCGACAGGAAGATGCGATCCGTCATACATGATAGACGTAAATCCTGCCCGAATAGCACGAATGACATTGCTTTCCTGTTTGCAGTGATCTAAATGAAGCACGATGGGTTGACTTGAGGTATGACCATAAAACTTCACTAATTCAGCCATGGCTTCTATCGGCATATGTTGGTCGTATTTTTCGCCAAAAGAAAGGATAACGGCATGATTTGAGGCTTTGGTCGCTGCCAATACGGCTTGTAACGATTCTACATTGTAAACATTGAAGGCTCCGACAGCCATTTTCTTTGCCGAGGCCGCTTTCAACATCGTTCGTAAGTTAATCAGCATCGTGCGTCACCTATCTCTTACTTAACATGGATACGACGTCCCGCAGCGTCGTTACGGCACCGACGTTCCCCGGGAAGATAATGTACGCCATATTGGGGAATTTGGCTTCTGCCCCTGTTTTCCAAACGGGAATCCCCGGCGAAACCTGTCCCAAAACCAGGGCTTTTTTTACACTAAGGCCTTTGGTACCGACGTCACTGGAGGTGATGCCGCCTTTGGCGATCAAGAAAGCCGGCTGAACGGAGAGGCGATGGACAATGCTGGTAATGGCTTCGGAAATTTTAACAGAAATCCGTAAGGATTCTTCTTCCGACCCGGCATCGAAGCGTTTCCGCCCCGTATAGACGGCAACGGTCGTACCTTGCTTGATGGCTTCTTCTGTCGTCTTTACGATGCGCTGTAATTCGGATTCCAGTTTTTCCGGTTCCAATACCAAGAGGTGATTGAATTCGATGAATTTTACCTGTTCGCAGGTCTTTAATTCATTCAATTGATCCGTCGTCTTCTTGACATGGGAGCCGATAATGATTAACCCGCCATTGGTATTTCCTTTTACAATAAGTTCTTCTTTTTGGAGAAGGGCTTTATCGGGAACATTGCCGATAACTTTAGGCCAGGCAGCTGCCGTACGGAATAGGAAGTTTTTACCGGCTTTCAGGGCCCGAATCATGGCGATGGCAAAGACTTGTACATCTTCGTAATCGACAGCGTTGACGATGACTTTGTTGAAGTCTTTTACTTCCATCAACTGTTTTTCGATTGCATCGACGCGGAGATTTCGTAAATCATCTAAGGAAATATACGTCGTATCGGAAGCCTTATATAAGCCTTTCGTTTTTTCTTCAATATAGGCACCCATTTCAGAAGCCGTATAACCAAAGGTCTTATCCTTAGCAAATTCCGTATCACCGGCAGGAACCAGATTGTCCCCTTCTTGGACATAATGGATGTTGCCGATGGTGAAGCGGCCCCCTTCTTTGAAGAAAGGCATTAAGACTTCGCCGTCGATAAGGCCATTATGTTCGCCTTCCAAGGTCTTACGAAGGGTATCTGTTTCTAAGGGATAGTGGCCGCGCAGGGTTGAATCACTGCGGCTGATAATCATGAAGTCTTTTCCTGTTTTTTTCGCTTCAGCTACAATCCGTTCAGCAATGATCTGATGGACTTCTTGTGTATGAGCTGCTGAGAAAGCACGTGAATTGGTCAAGATAAAGAATATCGAATTATCTTCTGCAAAGCCGTCGGCAATGCTTTCCGGGGACCAATCAGTATATACATGAATGCCGTTAACCGTTTGTACCCCCGTCGGATCATCGTCAAGGACGATGATTTTCTTATTGAAATCTTTCATTTCATCGGCTAATAATTTTTTTACTTGTTCAGGATTGCCATTGGGAATCCGGGCAAAAAGTTCCGTTTTTAATATGCTCATGATGATTTCTCCTTATTCCTCGTTCGTTTTAACAATAACGCCGGAAATATTTTCGTAGAATTGAACAATACCGCTGTGGTCGTCCATCAAATGACCGGTAGATTTCAGACTGTTCATGATTTGCTGCAGGCTGCTGGTCAGGATGAGCGGTAAGTCTAACCCGTTGGCCGTAGCCATAACATTATTGATATCTTTTAAGTTGATGCGAATCGGTCCGCCCGGTTTAAAGTTACGGCTGTACATCATCGGAGCTTTGGCATCAAGAACGGCACTGCCGGCCAAACCGCCGCGAATGGCTTCATACACTTTTTTCGGATCGGCTCCGGCTTTTGTTGCCAGAATAAGGGCTTCCGATACCGCCGCGATATTCAGATTGACGATAACCTGGTTTGCCAGTTTCGCAATGGAACCGCTGCCATTAGGGCCAATCAAGGTAATCGAAGAACCCATGGCTTCAAATACATCATGGACTTTGTCGACGACTTCCTGTTTGCCGCCAATCATAATAGCCAAGGTGCCGGCGACGGCCCCCGGTTCACCGCCGCTGACCGGTGCATCTAAAAAGTGGCATCCCTTGCTTTCAGCAAGCTTGGCAAATTCCTGAGATTCAATAGCCGTAACCGAGCTCATATCGACAATGACGGCGCCTTCGGGAATACCGGCCAACACCCCGTCTTCCCCTTCTAAAAGGGAGCGAACGATAGGACCACTGGGAACCATAGTAATGACAACGTCTTTTCCCTGTGCTGCCTGTTTGGGAGACGTCCCGGCAATGGCTCCGGCTTCTGCCATTTCTTGAACGGCAGCCGGAAGGATATCGTAGGCTGTGACTTCAAAACCAGCTTTCAGCAAATTCTTTACCATCGGTTTTCCCATAATACCTAAGCCAATAAATCCGATTTTTTTCATTATAATTACCTCCTGAAAATTAAGTACCATGTAACATACTACTTGCATTAAAAATAATTACGCACTTAGTAGTGCGTAGCATACTACTTAAAGTAAAAGTAAAACGCAGGAATCCTGCGCCGTACTTCTATAAGGAGCCTTTCGCCCCTAGTACAATGGCCGTCTCTTCCATATGCTTTCGAAAGGCAGATGCCGCCCTATCGCTGTCACCGGTCAAGATAGCATCTAAGATTTGCTGATGTTCCTCATAAGCCTTCCCATGGCGATGTGTACTTCGAAGGGAATGAACCGTCGCCAATTCGATTTTCGTACGCATGAGATTCGCCATACGAGTTAAATAGGCATTCTGCGGAAAATCTACAATTAAATGATGGAACTGGATATCAGCCTTCATGAATTCATAATGGGATTCATCGTCATCAGAATATCCGGCTTCTGTCTTTTGACATTCAATCAATGCAGTGACAGTCTCCTGCCATCGCTTGTCATGGGGGTGATTGGCAAGACACAGCACCGCGTAACCTTCAATAGCCAAACGGGCCTGTAAAATTTGCCGCAAGTCATCGGGAGATGTTGCTTTTACACCAAATCCACGATTATTGAAGATTTCAATGAGGTCATCATTCTTCAGCTGTAAAACAGCTTCGCGTACCGGCGTGCGGGATACGTTCAACTTGTCGGCAAATTGTTTTTCAGAATAAACTTCACCGGGCAATAACTCACCCTTTACAATTGCTTCTTTTAAGTATTGATAGATTTGATCTTTATACGATACTTTTTTTAACATGATGAACTCCTTCGTCGGTAACTCGTATCTTGTATGTAGCATACTACTAACGTAAAAAAAAGTCAAGAAGATTTCAATTGTTTTACATTGAATTTTTCCAGTGCTTTACATGTTCTATATGTTCCTTTGGTATGCTGTAAAAAATAGACTAAAAGGTGGGATTTTTATGGCAAAGACTTATGTGCTCGATACGAATGTCTTGATTCAGGCTCCGTATGCTATGCAGTGTTTTGAAGATAATCATGTCGTTATTCCCCTGGTTGTCGTGGAAGAATTGGATGGACTGAAAAAAGCGGATGGTGAACGCGGGTTCAATGCCCGGCAAGCCATCCGCTTTTTGGAACGTTTAAGGCTCCGCGGCAATTTACTGGACGGCGTTGCCCTTGATAACGGCGGCATGGTACGTATCGAGATTAACTGCGTCCACGAGGCGCTGCCGGAATCGCTGCCTGACGATCAGGCCGATAACCGAATTCTCAAAGTCTGCTGCCACCTGCAAAGCTGCCAGCCCATTTTGGTTACCAAAGACTTGGTGCTGCGGCTCAAAGCCCAGGTGCTGAACATTGAAGCTCAGGATTTCAGTACAGAACAGGTACTGCCCGAAAAGAACGGCTATACGGGCCGTCAAACCTGCTATGTCCCGGAAAGCGACTTCGATGCCTTTTTAGAAGAAGGCATCGATGCCGACCGTCTCTACCAAATCGACGCCAACGCCCAACGCTACGACGTGACGGTACAGGAAAATGAATTCATCATCTTACAAGCCGACGCTTCCCTTCGTAAGACCCATTTAGGCCGAGTCCATAAAGGGCGCGTCATCCCCCTGACCTACAGCCGCGTTTCCCCCTACGGCATCAAGCCGCGAAATGCCGGCCAGTATTTTATGCAGGAAGCCTTGATGCAGTCGGCGGAAGAAGCGCCGTTGGTCATCATCAAAGGTCAAGCCGGCACGGCCAAGACATTCTACTCGTTGGCCGTAGGCCTTGAAAAAATCATCAACCATCCGACGGGTGAATACCGGCGCATCCTCATCTGCCGGCCGAACGCCCAGTTCGATTCGGATATCGGCTTTTTGCCCGGCGATGAACAGGAAAAGATTTCGCCCCTCATGCGCCCCATTATCGACAACTTGGAGCAGCTCATCGACAGCAATGAAGCCGAACGCTATGAAAATGAACGGGAACTGGCCGAAAAGATTGAAGAAATCTTCGACCGCCACGTCATCCAGACCGAAGCCTTGAACTTCATCCGCGGCCGTTCCTTGGAAAAGACGTATCTCATCATCGACGAAGCGCAGAACATGACGCCAAATCAGGTAAAAGGCATCATCACCCGGGCCGGCAAGGGCACGAAGATCATTCTCGTCGGCGACCCCAATCAGATTGACCGCCCCTTCCTGGATGAACGGACGAACGGCTTGACCTATGCCGCCGGTAAGATGAAGGGCAGCCCCTTATGCTATCAATTGACCATGCGAGCTGACGAATGCGAACGGTCGCCTTTAGCCCTGGACGCCGTTCAACGCTTATAGATTTTTGTAACGATTACGGTTTCAGATACTGTTGGGATATCGCCGGATTCCACGAGCAGCAGCCGCCCGTTTCTTTTTCAAAGCGCCAGTGCTGGCGGACGTCGGGATACTTTTCGTGATCGACTTCGCTGAGGAACATGTCTAAGGGACGGATGAAATCGCGGTATTCGCCGTACAAGGTCTTATAGACGACGTACGTTTCCTTCGTTGCAGCATCGTCGGCAAGGCCGATGATACGGTACCGCTTCTGCTTAAAGTGACGCCACGTTTCCCCCGGTTTTGGCAGTTCCCGGCCGGCTACAAAGGCACTGAGAGCTCCCAAAGACGGCAAAAAAGCGGCTGCCTTCACCCATTTGGCATCGACAAATCCTTGGTCAACCATCGCTTCTAAGAAAGCCTTCATGGGCTGATAGTAGCCATTGAAATCGAGGAAGGCGAAGCGTCCTTTGAGGTGACCGAGCTTTACTTCACTCATGACCTGACTGATTTCTTCCAGCGTGCCGAATCCTCCGGGAAAGGCCAGGAAGAGGTCTCCTAATTCCATCATCTTCGCTTTTCGCGAAGCCATGTCCGGCGTGACGATGAGTTCTGTCAGGCCCTCCTGTTGGAGCGCCGTATCGATAAATTCCTGAGGCTCTACGCCGATAACGGTGCCGCCCTTTTTTAGGGCTCCGGCAGACAAGGCTCCCATGAGCCCCGTTCGGCTGCCGCCGTAAATCAAAGTATGGCCGTGGTCGGCAATCCAAGCTCCCAAGGCCGAGGCGCAGGCTTCATAACTGGGATCGTTTCCCCGGCTGGCGCCGAGGTAGACTGTAATATTCATCGTACTTCCCTTCTTTCCGCTGGATGTCATGGCTCTTCTGGCCATTGTATGCTACAATAATACTATCTATTATAGCATATGTGAGAAGTATTCCGACGGATAAATGTCTGGAAAAAACCGCAGCTGTCCTGCCGACTGATCTGCCAAAGAAATTCCCGTCAAAGGGAAAAAATCCCTTTCGCGAGATCATCGCCCTCAGGATATCCGATCCGACAGCGGGCTGATGTTGAAGCCGACAGGCGGTTCATAGAAGAAGCTTCACCCATCGAGGTATACGTAAAAAGGCGTATTCACAAGAATATTCTTGCGAAACGCCTTTTTCTGTATCTATATGACTGTGAAAACGAAAGGAGCCTGTACCTTGCCCAGAGAAACGGATGCGCCGAATTTTTTTATCGGCCGCAGCGACACCATTGCCAACAACGACAAATTATCTCATAAATCCCGCCAAAGCCTGTATACGGCCCGGGCGGCCAATACGGTCGACGCCTATCGCTCGGACTGGAATGACTTCTGCGACTGGTGTGCCTACCATGATTTGTCGTCCTTTCCGGCGGAACCGGAAACGATTGTAAACTATATCAACGACCTGGCTGACAATGCCAAGGCCAACACCATTGCCCGACGCATCAGTGCCCTCACGGAAAATTTCGATGCCGCCGGTGTCAAAGACAATCCCTGCCGCTTTCCCATCGTCCGCAACGCCCTGCGCGGTATCAAGCGCATGAAGGGCACCATTCAGCACGGTAAGGCACCGGTCCTCTTCGACGACATCAAAGAAATGCTGACCTTCCTCGAAGGCAAGGACATCCAACAGATTCGGGACCGGGCCATCTTGCTGGTCGGATTCTATGGGGCCCTGCGCCGGTCGGAATTGGCCGGCATCGACGTCGAAGATTTAAAATTCACCCGCCTGGGTCTTTTAATCACCCTGCGCAAATCGAAGACCGACCAATTCGACCAGGGCCAGATGATCGCCATCCCCATGGTAAAGGATACGAATCTCTGCGCCGTCACGGCGTTAAAGAATTGGCTCGACATGAGCGGCATCACGACGGGTCCCGTCTTTCGCGGTCTGACCAAAGGACACCATATCCGCAAGACGCGGATCTCCGATAAGGCCATTGCCCTCATCGTCAAGCACTATGCCGAACTCATGGGCATGAACCCCGATGATTACGGGGCCCACAGCCTGCGCCACGGCTTTGCCACATCGGCCGCCCAGCACCACGTCGAGGAACGGCAGATCATGCGCCAGACCCGTCATAAGTCACAGGCCATCGTCCGCCGCTATATCGACGAAGCCGACCGCCTCGTCGACAGTCCGATTTTAAAGATTACCGAAGATAAGTCTTAAGGGACCAGCTGTGCAGCCAAGACTTGCCGCACATGGCCGGCCTTGCCGGAAGCGACAGGCAGGCGCAGGACTTGACCGGGCTGGATGGCACGATCGCCGGTCAGTTTATTTTCATCGAGGATGGACTGGATGACCTGACGTACATCCGTATCTTCATCGACGACGACCGACGCCAGCTGCCAAACGGTCTGCCCCGGTTCAACGCGAACGGAAACGTATTCCTGTGAAGGCTGATAGCTCCAGCCGATTTGGGTGCACATAAAGATAGCCAGGCCAATCAAGGCGACATATTTTAGTAACGGGCCTCTCCCTTTTCGTCTTCTTCTCATGGTTATCACTCCTAAGTAAAAACGAACGTTCTAAGAACAAGTGTTCGTCGACACCCTTATTATAGCTTCGAACAGTTGTTCTTGTCAAGGCGATTTGAACAAATGTTTGATTTTTTTCGGTATTTTCGGTATAATGTGACTAGCTATACTGGAATGATTGTAACTTGCCAGAGACTGGAGTGACTATATATGATTACCAATGAAAAAATGCTGACGACCCGTCAAAAACAGATATTAGAATACATCCGCACCTGTGTCCACCAATTCGGCTATCCCCCGTCGGTCCGGGAAATCTGTAAAGAAGTCGGCCTCAGTTCGACGTCGACAGTCCATGGCTATCTCCATCGCCTTGAAGACCTGGGCTATATCCGCCGCGACCCGGCTAAGAACCGAACGATCGAACTCCTCGACGAAGGTTCGTGGCGTTCAAAGAAGATCGTTCCCCTGCCCCTCGTCGGCCAGGTCCGTGCCGGAGCTCCTATCTTTGCCGAAGAGTGCGTCGAAGACGTCTACCCCTTCCCGGCTGATTTCATCGGCAATGACGACTGCTTCATGCTCATCGTCCAAGGGGACAGCATGAAAAATGCCGGCATCCTCGAAGGCGATCAGCTCATCGTCCGCCATCAGGATACGGCAGAAAACGGTGAAATCGTCGTGGCCCTCATCGACGATGAAGCGACCGTAAAGCGTTATTTCCGCGAAAAAGATGCCATTCGACTCCAGCCGGAAAATGATGAATACGAACCGATTTACACGCGAAACTGCAAGATTCTCGGCAAAGTCGTCGGCCTCTACCGTCAATATTAGGAGGTATCTTTATGGTTGATGTTGCTGCGGCAGCTGCCAACAGTGCCCTCTTTGACGGCATCCGCCCCGAAGACCGGTCAGCCATGCTCACCTGCCTCGGTGCCCAGACGAAGACCGTCCGGAAAGGGGAATTCTTGGTTCTGGCCCAAGACGAAGTCCGCTATATCGGCGTCGTCTTAAGCGGTGAAATCCACATGATCCACGAAGACCGCTGGGGCGACAAGGCCGTCTTGGCCGTCATCAAAGAAGGCGGCCTCTTTGGGGAAACCTTCGTCTGCGCTACAATTTTGCAGTCTTTAGTCACCTTCCAAGCCGTCAAGACGACGACCTTCCTGACCTTGCCCTTTCAAAAAGTCCTCCACGTCTGTACACAGGCCTGTCCTTTTCATCATCGGCTCATCGAAAATATGCTGCACCTCATTGCCGCAAAGAACGCCCAGCTCATGGAAAAGTTGGAGATCGTCTCGAAAAAAACCTTGCGCAAAAAGCTGCTGACGTATTTTTCCTTCCAATCAGAAAAGGCCGGCAGCCCGACCTTCACCATTCCCGTGACGCGAAGCCAGCTGGCCGACTACCTCTGTGCCGACCGAACAGCCGTCGCCCGGGAAATGTCGCGCATGAAAGAAGAAGGACTCATCGATGTAAATCAACAGACCGTTACCTTAAACTAAATACAAAAAAGGGAGCACTGCCAAGGCATTTGGCGGTACTCCCTTTTTGCATGCCGTATATTACAGATTTACTTCTTTAAAGCCAGGCCGTCGTGGAAGGCTTTGCCGACGACGGGGCCGATGAGGCGATACGTCTTGGTGCTGCTGTCATACATGATGGGCTGGAGTTTGTCGTAGTCGACGAGCCCCTCGGTGAGGACCGATTCATCAGCTTGCTGAGCTACGATTTTTCCGACGAGAATCCCCGTTTCGTCGTCATAGCTCTTGCATTCGCATTCGAGGGTGACGGGAAATTCTTCGATGATCGGGGCCTTGACGTGGCGGCTTTCATGGACGTGGCAGCCGGCCACTTCGATCTTATTGACGCGGTTCCCCGTTTCGACGCCAAAATAATCGGCCAGGACCATCGTATCCTTGGTCGCAAAGGCAACGGTAAAGGCGCCGGTCTTTTTGACGTTGTCCGTCGTCTTGTGTTTATCCAAAAAGAGTGTGATTTCATCGAAATCGGACTGGGAACCCCAGGCTGCGTTCATGGCATTGGGAACGCCATTTTCATCGTAGGTTCCGATAATGAATACCCCTTCCGGAGCGATACAAGCTTCTTTTCCGGAAAATTCTTTACTCATGATGTCATTCCCCCTTACGGTTATTTTCTTTATTATAGCAGAAACTCGTGGACGATGGATACAGGATGCGGTTAAAAAGGCAAACCCGGCTGCCGCAGACAGGCTTCGGCAGCCGGGTTTATGCCCGATATGACCTTTATTTTGTTACCGTCAGTGTGTCGTCGAAGGACTTACCGGTGACGAGGCGTGTGTGACGGTACGTTTCGGTACGGCCGTCTTAGGTGATGAACTGATGCTGGTCGTCGAGTGTGCCTGTTTTTTTGCCGCAGCAATACCGTAAGGAATGGCCAGGAAGACGACGGCGCCGACGAGATTGCCTAAGGTGACCCACAGGAGGTTGTAGCCGAAGCCGGAGAAGCTTACGGCCATGCCGGCCGGATTGAGGAGTCCCAAGGTCAGGACGGTCATATTGGCCACACTGTGTTCAAAGCCGCAGGTAAAGAAGGCGTAGAGACACCAGAAAGTCATGATCAATTTCCCGCTGTCAGACTTGCAGCGGAAGCCGCACCAGACGGCCAGACATACCAAGACGTTGCACAAGATGCCCCGCAGGAAGAGGACCAACGGAGGCAGACTCATTTTGGTTGCGGCGGCTCCTGCCAGGGCCTGTCCGACACTGCCTGCCGTCCCGGCTGCCCCGTAGAAGAGGAACGATAAGATGACGGCACCGACAAAGTTTCCGGCGTAGCAGACGACCCACAGGTGAACGACGTCGACCAAAGAAACGGTCTTTCCGCGCCAGCCGCTGAAGAGGACGAAGGCGTTACCTGTAAACAATTCTGCCCCGGCCATGATGACCAAGCTGAGGGCGACGCCAAAGGACAGGCCCATGGCAATCTTATTCATCGGAATCGGTCCCAGTGTGCCGCTGACCGTAAAGGCCAGGAGGACGCCGAAGCCGATATAGGCCCCGGCCAGTGCTGACAGGAGAAAATACCCCAAAGGGTTATTTTTTAACAAACGTACCTTGGCAGCCGCACCGGCAGCGGTTGCTGCATATTCTTCATCATACATAGTACCTCGCCTCCTACTTCAAACAAAAATAACGGATGCCGTTCCAATACAACGGCGTACAGACCTCAGCTTTAGGCGGTAAGCTCAGGTCCTTCATGATCCGGAGCAGAAACGCCTCCGGTCCCGTCCGATTGACGATATAGCCGAGATGTTCTTTGCCGCCCGGAGCTTCCGGATCCATATATGTTTGGGCGTAGGCGTAGACATGGCTGATGATGTTGATGACGCTGTCGGCGTCGGCCCATTTCAAAAAATCGATGCCCCTGCGGGGGTTCTTTTTTCCGCAGCGCATCGGATTGAACTGAGGTTCTTTGTCTAATTGGCAAAGACAGTTTGAAAGGTTTCAAAGGATACATCTATCCCCTATCCGTTCCTCTTTCAGTCCATGATTTTTTCACATCTTTTGATAACAAATCGCTTTTTTATTTTGTTCTTATTATACCACAAACGAGCCATTCAAATAGTTGTCACCGTAATAAATATTGAAAAAATATCATTATACATATATCAATAAATCATGGTTCTTTTGTCTTTGTTCCGAAAAGACAAAAGCGGCTCCCATAGCGGAAGCCGTTTTTTTGATTCTTTGTCGAATATTAGGGTGCTCTTGAAATCACCCATTGCGACTGGATGTCTTTCTTTATTATCGCAGAAAATTCAGGTGATGGACGAGTTCGACTATTCAGCGATTTTTTTAGCCGCCACACCATAGGGAATAGCCAGGAAGAGGATGGCGCCGACGATGTTCCCTAAGGTAACCCACAGAAGGTTATGTCCGTAGCCTGCCAGGCTGACGGCCATGCCGGCCGGATTGAGGAGTCCCAAGGTCAGGACGGTCATATTGGCCACGCTGTGCTCAAAGCCGCAGGTAAAGAAGGCGTAGAGACACCAGAAAGTCATGATCAATTTCCCGCTGTCAGACTTGCAGCGAAAACCGCACCAGACGGCGAGACAGACCAGGACGTTGCACAAGATGCCCCGCAGGAAGAGGACCAACGGCGGCAGGCTCATCTTAGTCGCTGCAGCTCCTGCCAGGGCCTGTCCGACACCGCCGGCCGTTCCGGCAGCGCCATAGAAGATAAAAGATAAGATGACGGCGCCGACGAGGTTGCCCAGGTAGCAGACGACCCACAAGCCAATGACGTCGGTCAAGGTGACCGTCTTTTGCCGCCAGCCATTGTAGAGGACCATGGCGTTGCCCGTAAAGAGTTCGGCACCGGCGATGATGACCAGGCTGAGGGCGATGCCAAAGGACAGACCCATGGCGATTTTATTCATCGGAATCGGTCCCAAAGTCCCCCCTACCGTAAAGGACAGGAGGATGCCGAAGCCGATATAGGCACCGGCCAGGGCCGACATAAGAAAGTATCCTAAGGGATTCTTTTTCAATAAGCGGACTTTGGCGGCTGCACCGGCCGCCGTCGCCGCATATTCGTCATGATACATCGTAGTCTGCCCCCTACTTCAATCCCGAGTAGCGGATGCCGTCCCAGTACAGCGGTTTGTAGATTTCGGCCTTCGGCGGCAGATTGACGTCCTTCATGATCCAGCGCAGGAATTCTTCCGTTCCCGTCCGGTCGACGATGTAGCCGATGTGTTCCTTGCCGCCCGGTGCTTCAGGATCGATGTATTTCTGAGCGTAGGCGTAGACGTTGCTGATGATCTTGACGACACTGTCAGCGTCGAGCCATTTGATGAAGTCGATGCCCATGCGGGGGTTCTTCTTGCCGCTGCGGCCCAGGAGAGTCATGCGGAAATACTGGGTCTTGCTCCGCGTCCAGGCACGGGTCGGGCAGGCGTGGGCGCAGACGCCGCAGCCGATGCATTTTTCGACGTTGCGTACGGGCCGGTTCTTATCCATCTTCAAGGCTTCGACGGAAAGCTGTTTGCACTTCTTGACGCAGGCTCCGCAGCTGATGCAGCGCGTCGGGTCGAACTGGGGCTCGGTCATGCCGATGATGCCGAAGTCATGCATGCGGACCTTGCCGCAGTCGTTGGGGCAGCCCGTGAGAGCGACTTTGACGTGAAGGTCATTGGGGAAAATAGCCTTTTCAATCCGTTCGGCCAGGGCCGTCGTGTCGTAGTTGGCAAAGGGACAGATGCGGTTGCCGACGCAGGCCATGATGTTACGCGTACCGGACGAATCGTAGCCGCGGCCCTTTTCCGACTGGTTGATGCCCAATTCTTCGATGATGGGCTGCAGGGCCTTGTTGACTTCATCGACCTTTTCAAAGGGAATGCCTAAGATTTCAAAGCCCTGACGGATGGTCAGATGGACTTCTCCGCTGCCGTAAGTTTCGGCGATTTCCTGAACTTTCCCTAAGACGTCGGCCCGGAGATGGCCGCCGGGAACGCGGACGCGGGCGGACGTTACGCCGCGGTTCTTGGTGACGCGAAAGGCGTTTTTCTTTAACTTGCCACAATTCATATCAATCATCGTTCTTCCCTCCTAGTCGATAAACGAGCGAACCGTCGTATATTTGAATACCGGGCCGTCCTGGCAGACGTAGAGCTCGCCGATGCGGCAGTGACCGCATTTACCGAGGCCGCAGCACATCTTGCGCGATTCGGACAACCAAATTTTTTCTTCATCGAAGCCAATTTTTAAGAGTTCCTGAATGGAGAATTTGATCATCATCGGCGGACCGACGACGACGGCGATGGCGTTGTCGAAGTCCTTGAGCGGCAGCTGCGGGATGTACTGCGTGACAAGTCCGACATTGCCTTCGTAGCCTTCGGGGGCGGCGTCGACAGTGTAGATGAAGTTCATGCCGTCGGCGATCCAGCGTTTCAAATCGTCGCGGAACAAGATATCGTCCGGTGACTTGAAGCCGGAAATGATACTCAGGCTCTGGCATTCGTCCATGTGGTCGGCGAAATAGTCGATGACGCCGTGGACCGGAGACAGGCCGGAACCGCCGGTAATGAGGACGATTTCCTTGCCTTTAAACATATTGACGTCGAAGCCGTTGCCGTAAGGGCCGCGCATGAAGAAGTGGCCGCCGACGTAGTTTTCAAAGATTTCTTCCGTAAGGGAACCGACGCGGCGGATGGTAAAATCCAAGGAGTGGTCGGTAATGCCGCTGACGGAAATGGGCGCTTCGCCGTATTTCGGGATGGAGATCTCAAAGAACTGGCCGGGCTTTACGGGATGCGTATCGCCGCGGTCGTAGGACATGCGGAAGGTATATTCCACATCGGCGTGTTTGATGACCTCTAAGATTTCTGAGCGAAAAGGCATATATGAATTATTCATGGCCGCTGACCTCCTTCATACCGGCTTCTAATTTTTCGACACAATGAGTAAAGGAAATGTATTCGGGACAGATGGCATCGCACCGGCCGCAGCCGACGCACATCTGGAATCCGGAACGCTTCTTGAAATCGAGGACCTTGTGGAGGACCTTGAAGCGCATCCGTTCGCCGGCTTTCTTGCGGAAACAGAGGCCGCCGGCCACTTCCGTATAGCCGTCGATCATGCACGAGGCCTGGACGCGGCGCCGTTCACCGGCCTGACCGTTTTCGGTGTAAAAGAGATCCTGCATGGACCAGCAGGTGCAGGTCGGACAGGCGATGGTGCAGCGGCCGCACTTGATGCAGCGCTTGTCGTATTCGTCCCAAATGGAACTCTTGGCCACCGCCGAGGTCAGGTTTTCCGGAACCTTGACAGTCAGGCTGTTTTCCATAACGGCGTCGGGCGTGACGTCGACTTCGGCAGCGCCCATGGCACGGAGGGCTTCAGCCAGGTCTTCATCCTTACAGTCGATTTCAATCTCATCGCCGTGGACATTGACGGCAGCGTCGTAGTCCGTGCTGACGTTGGTCCCCATAGAGACGCAGAAGCAGCCGTCAAAATCGTGGTCGCAACCCATGAGGACGAACTTCAGACCGTCGCGGACGCGCTTATAATAGGAATCTTCCGGACCGTTTTCAAGGAACATATAATCGAGGCGCTTCACAGCGTGGAGGTCGCAGCTGCGGAGGAAGACGATAGTCCCTCTCGTCGGACCTTCCGATTCGGTCATACCATGTTCCGTAAAGTACAATAAGGTCTGGCTCAGCGGCAGGAGAATATCCTTAAAGGAGTATTCCGACCGTTCGTTCCAATCGATATCGGCCAAATCCGTGACTTTCCCGTAACGGACGACGTCTGTTTCAGAAAAACGACCCGTTCCTTCAAAGACTTTCGGAGCGTAAATATCGTATTTTTTTCTCCAGCTATCGAAGACAGTTTGAAATTTTTCAAGTGATACCGCGTATCCCATAGCAGTCCCTTCTTTCAGTAAATACTTTTTTTCACATATATCGTGACAGCAATCTTATTTCTAGCTTGCCCTTATCATAGCAGGAAGGGACCGTTCAAACTGTTGCCGTCGCAACGGTTATTGAAAATATCCGCAATTAATCATGCTTAAAAGTCATCTATACCGCCATTCTCAAAAGACAAAAAAAGTGCCGCTCCCGCCGTGGGAACAGCACTTTTTTCGTGATGAAGTTATTCAAAATCGTTATGGAATTTAATCGTACGGTACGTTTCAAAAGTCAGCCACTTATCGAAGACTTTGGCGTCGGGATTGTCGCCGGCAGCGGCATAATCGGCCTTAAAGTCGGCAAATTCCTGTGCCGAATGGACGTTGATGGCGAAGCCCCGGCCGTTGACCAACGGTTTTTCCGTATAGGCGTAGCCGTCGAGAGCCAGGATGTTGGCCACCTTGGCATGGCGGATTTCAACAGCCAAATTATCGCGTAGGATGAGGATGTCGAAGTCGTCGGGATAGGCATAGGTTTCGCCTTTGGTCGGGATGGCATCGCCGATATGATACTGGCGGTAAGCCGGTTTGGCCTTGGTGATGTTCAGGCTCTGCATACCGTAGAAGAAGTCTTCAAAGACGTCGCCCCTCCCCTTAAGGCTGCCGTTGACGAAGGTGTGGTCGCTGTCGGTATCGTTGCCGTCGATGACGACGCCGCAGGCCGACGTCATATTGGTCACCCGGTCGATGAGGATCAGTTCGCCAAGCCCCTTGTGATGACTGAAGGTGTCGACAACGATCGGTTCCTGGAGGAACAAGGTGCAGACGGCGATTTCGTTCTTTGAAACGGCCGTGGCCCGTTTTTTCTCGCCCGTATTGACGTCGATGGTGTAGTCGACATCGGTCAGGACGCCGACGATTTCCTTAGTCCCCAGTTTGACGACGTATTCTTTACCGACGACTAAGGGTTGGTCATCCATCCAGAGCATGGTCGCTGTAATGCGCTGGCCAAGGCCGATAGCCGTATCTTTCGTAAAGACGCAGCCCCGGGAAACGTCGACTTCCCGGTCGAGCTGGACATTGACCGGCTGCCCCTTCGAGGCCGACGGCACAGAATTAAAGCCGACCAGGATGTCTTTAACCTTGGCTTCCTGCTTGCTGGGCAGGATCTGAACCGTATCGCCGACTTGTAAAGAGCCGCTTTCGATCTGCCCCTGGAAGCCGCGGAAAGTATGATTCGGACGGCAGACGCGCTGAATAGGAAGGTAAAAGCCTTCTTCGTCATTTTCTTCGACGTCGACCGTTTCCAAGTATTCGAGGATGGTCGGGCCGTCGTACCAAGCCATGGGAACGGACTTTTTGGTAACGTTGTCCCCTTCCGTCGCCGAGACGGGAATAAAGACGGCGTTTTCCAGTTCCAAGTCGTCCCGAAGGGCTTCGATATCCTGTTTGATGGCTTCAAAGCGCTTCTGATCATAGTCGACGAGGTCCATCTTGTTGATGGCAAAGATGAAGTAGCGAATGCCCATGAGGGCGCAGATACGGGCGTGGCGCCGAGTCTGGACCAAGACGCCCTGGGTAGCGTCGATGAGGATGATGGCCAAATCGGCAAAGGAGGCACCGACGGCCATGTTGCGCGTATATTCTTCATGGCCCGGCGTATCGGCAACGATGAAGCTGCGATTATCCGTATTGAAATAGCGGTAGGCGACGTCGATGGTGATGCCCTGTTCCCGTTCAGCCATGAGGCCGTCGAGGAGGAGCGAATAGTCAATGGCCCCGCCGCGGCTGCCGACCTTGCTTTCAAGCTCCAACGCCCGTTTCTGATCGGCATAGAGCAGTTTGGCATCGTACAGCAAGTGGCCGATGAGCGTCGATTTGCCGTCGTCGACACTGCCGCAGGTGATGAATTTTAATAAACCGTTTTCATTTCTATCCATTAGAAGTACCCCTCTCTCTTTCTGCGTTCCATACTGCCGGCCGCTTCGTTATCGATGACCCGGCTCGTCCGTTCCGACGATACGGCACTCAAGGTTTCGTCGATGATGGCGTCCAGCGTGTCGGCGTCCGATTCGATGCCCCCCGTCAGCGGATAGCAGCCAAGGGTCCGGAAGCGAATCTTCTTATGCATGACTTCTTCGCCGGGCTTTAAGCGCATGCGGTCGTCGTCGACCATGATGATGTTGCCGTCGCGGTAGACGCAGGGCCGTTCAGCGGCAAAGTACAGGGATACAATGTCAATGTTTTCCCGCTTGATGTACTGCCAGATATCCTTTTCCGTCCAGTTGGAAATGGGGAATACGCGCATGCTTTCCCCCTTATGGATATGGGTGTTGTACAGTTTCCACATTTCCGGACGCTGGTTCTTCGGATCCCAAGCCTGGGCTTCGTTGCGGAAGGAGAAGATGCGTTCCTTGGCGCGAGACTTTTCTTCGTCGCGGCGGCCGCCGCCGAAGGCTGCCGTGAAGCCGTATTGGTTCAAGGCCTGCTTTAAGGCCTGGGTCTTCATGATATCCGTATAGGATGCGCCGTAATCGAAGGGATTGACTCCCTGTTTTACACCTTCCTGATTGATATGTTCAATGAGCTGAAGGCCGTATTTTTTCATCGTTTCATCGCGGAAGCGAATCATTTCCTTAAACTTCCAAGTCGTATTGACGTGGAGGAACGGGAACGGTGGTTTTTCCGGATAAAAAGCCTTCAAGGCCAGATGGAGCATGACCGAGCTGTCTTTGCCGATGGAATAGAGCATGACGGGCTTTTCACACTCTGCCGCCACTTCGCGGATGATGTAAATCGCTTCGGCTTCCAAGTTGTCAAGATGCGATAATGCAGACATAATAATCCCCCTCTAAACAGATAGATAGTAAGGCCGGTTAATACGAATTGGCCTGTTTGCGGTCGATGGTAATCGTCTCTTCACTGCCGTCAGGCCGACGGATGTGCCATTTGATGTACTGACCTTCGGTGGTGACGTTCATCGTACTCCCCCGGCCGCCCATGTCGGCGCCGAGGTAAAAGTCGATGGCCTGGACGGGACACTCTTTGACGCAGGATACACAGCCCCAACAGTCTTTGGGGTAATGCATCCGGGCCTTTCCCGTCTCGTTGATATCGATAAGGCTGCCCGGGCAGACGGACACACAGCGTTTGCAGCCGATGCAGCGGTCTTGATTAATGCGAATGCTCATAAAGGCTCCCTCCCGGTACTAAATCGCGGTATACCATGTGAATCTGGCCATCTTCATCCATGCGGGAATTGACGTATTTCAGCCATTCTTCCCTCTGCTCCGGATAGTCGAGGTTTTCGGCAAAGGAATGCCACCGCGTTTCCTTGCGGGCCCGGAGGTGAGCAATGAGGACCTTGCAGACAGTCAATCGTTCACGCAGTTCGTAGACGAAGAGCAGTTCATGGTAGTCACCGGCACCGACGCTGGTTGCCAGGTCCGTGAGCTGGTCGATTTTTTCATCGGCAAGGGCCAGCTGGCGTTCGTTGTATTGGTAATGGCTGCCGATGCCGCCGGCGTAGGTGTCCATGACTTTCTGCATGGCTTCTTCCAGTTCTTCAACGGTAAAGAAAGGTCGTTCTTCGCCGAGGAAGGCGTTGTATTCGGCGACCTTGTCAGCTAAGAGCTGCTGTTCTTCATCGGCCGTCAGCTCGAGGTCTCCGGACAATGCCGTTTCAACGATATGCTTGGCAGCGATTTCCCCTTCGACGAGGGCGCCGGTTACGTACTTCTGCGGGCAGCCTCCGGCGACGTCACCGGCAGCATAGAGCCCTTCAATAGTCGTCTGCCGATGGGTATCGACCCAGTAGCCGCTGGCCGTATGGCCGCCGACGACGTAGGGTTCGGTCCCTTCGATTTCGACGTTTTGCTGACTCGGGAATTTTCCCGATTCCATCCATTTCAGGGTCTGGCTCGGCGCCATGTTGAGGTAGGCTTTTAAGAGGGCTTCATCCTCTTTGGCCGTCAAGCCTTCTGTCTTGAGGTAGCAAGGTCCCTTGCCTTCGAGGTTTTCCTTCACCGTGCCGTAGAGCCGCTGAGACGTCGTCAAGCCGTATTTATCTTCGTAGACTTCGCCCTTGGCGTTGATCTGCTTGGCACCGACGCCTTGGGCGATGGTCCCTGTCGGAGCAATGGTATCCTTGCAGCGCAAGGCGATGAAACGCATTTCAAAGGTCGTCATTTCCGCCCCGGCCCGGATGCCCATGGCGTAACCGGCTCCCGTATTAAAGGGACTGTACCACATCTTATGGCGGGAAAAACCGGGATTGTTGGGCCGGTAGAGGCCGGACGCACCGCCGGTTGCACAAAGGACGGCTTTGGCCCGGATTTCATAAGCCGTACCGGTCAGGATGTCGAAGCCCAGGGCACCGGCAATGCGATTGTCGCGGACGATGTAGTCGGTAATATTCAAATGATTGATAACTTCGACGTCGTCCAGTTTCTTTACGGCATCGGCCAAGATGGTCTTGATATTTTCGCCGTTGATCTTGATGTTGCGCGGGCCGCGGGTAACGTATTCCCCCTGTTCGTCTTTCAAGATGACCAGGCCCAATTCTTCAAGCTTCTTGGTGACTTCGTTGAGGCCTTCCGACATGGTCAAGAGCAGGTCTTCGCGGACGATGCCGGCGGCGTCTTTCTTGGCGTAATCCACATAAAACTGCGGCGTATGGCCCTTGGTGATATAGGCATTCAAGGCGTTGACACCGGCTGCCAGACAACCGCTGCGGCGAATGTCTGCCTTTTCGGCGATGACCACCGAGGCCTTCGACAGGCTCCGGAGGGTCAAGGCGGCATAACAGCCTGCCGTTCCCCCGCCGATGATGAGGACATCGGTGTGGATGATTTTCTCCTTCTGAATCTGCATGGCAATACTCCTTCGTTTAAATATAGAATACATCAGAGCCCATCATGGCACTGTTTTCTCGTAAATAGGTCTTATCCCCGTCGAGGACGTGGAGGCGGTAAATGAGGACCTTCACCGTTTCTCCGACCGTAAGATTCGGGGCATCAAAGGCGTATTCCCCGTGAATGAGGTAGTCCTTGACGCGCAGGGTCACGTCGAGGCGGCTGCCGCGGAAGACGACGGCTTCGACGACACCGTCTTCAGCAGCACTGGCGTAGCGCTTCATCGTCCCCTGTTTATAGATCTTGAGGAATTCCGGTCGGATAATGGCTCTTTTCGGACCGCCGACGTCGACGAAGCCCGTGAGGACGCTGCAGTTGTCGATGACGACGGGCGTCCCAATGAATTCGGCCACAAAGGGCGTCTTGGGCTTGCTGTATATATCAAAGGGCGTCCCGACTTGTTCGATGCGGCCGTGATTGGTGATGATGATTTCGTCGGCCACTTCCACGGCTTCATCTTGGTCGTGGGTGACGAAGATGCTGGTAATACCGACGCGGTGAATGGTCTCTTTCAGCCAGTTGCGCAGCTCTTGCCGCACCTTGGCGTCGATGGCCGCAAAGGGTTCATCGAGGAGCAGGACCTGGGGATGAGGCGCCAGGGCCCGGGCAAAGGCCACGCGTTGTCGCTGGCCGCCGGAAAGCTGATTGGGATAGCGCCCTTCCATGCCGGCCAAGCCGACGAGGTCGATCATCTCCAGGACGCGCTCACGAATTTGCTTCTTATCCATCCCCTGTATGGTGAGTCCGAAGGCGACGTTGTCAAAGACGGTCATATAGCGGAACAAGGCGTAGTTTTGGAACACGAAGCCGATGCCCCGCTTGGCAGCGGGAATGTCATTGACCCGTTTGCCGTCGATGACGATGTCGCCGCTGTTGGGATTTTCAAGGCCCGCCAGCATGCGTAGGATCGTCGTCTTGCCGCTGCCGCTGGGTCCCAGGAGGGCGACCAGTTTGCCCTTGTCGACGCAAAAGGACACGTCCCGCGAGGCGTGGAAAGAGCCGTAGTTTTTTTCGATATGCTTCATCTCGACGTACATGACATCACCTCCTTAAGATGGCTTGTGGAGCTTGGCTTCAAAGAATACCCTCAGCAAGAGAACGCCGACGGCTAAGAGTACCAAGAGGGACGACACGGCAAAGGCCGCCGTAATGGCATCGGTCGACCCCGATTGGTAGAGGGCGTCGATTTCAAGGGGCAAGGTAAAGGTTTCGCCCCGCAGTTTCGACATGGCGCTGACAGCACCGAATTCGCCGAGGGCCCGGGCCGTACAGAGGACGATGCCGTACAATAAGGCCCATTTGATCTGCGGCAGGGTAATGCGGAAGAATATCGTCTTCCCCTTGGCCCCCATGAGGGCGGCGGCTTCTTCTTCATCGCGGCCCTGGGTATGGAGGACCGGAATGATTTCCCGGAAGACGAAGGGAAAGGTGACAAAAATCGTCGCCAAGATGACGCCGGGAACGGCGAAGACAATCTGAATATCCGTCCCTAAATAATCGTTCAGGACTTCGATCCACTGACCGATCCAGCCCATGCGGCCGAAGGTCATGATGAAGGCCAGGCCGGCGATGACCGGCGAGACGGAAAAGGGAATATCGATGAGGGTCGTCAACAGGTGTTTGCCCCGAAAGTCGAATTTTGAAATGGCCCAGGCCGCACAGAGGCCGAAGACGGTATTGACGATGACGGCAATGACCGTGGCTATCAAGGTCAGGCGCAGGGCTGACAAAACGTAAGGCGTCGTCAACGCTTTGACGTAAAAGTCCCAGCCCTCGGCCAGTGAATTCATTAGGACCGAAATGAGGGGGACGATGAGCATGACGACGACGAAGACGACGCTGATGCTCAGTAAGAGTATTTTTGTCTTGCTGTGCTTCATGATTCCCCTCCTCTATTGAACGCGCCGAGCCTGCCAGAGCTGAATCATATTGATGGAAAACAGCATGGCAAAGGCGATGATGAGCATGACCAAGGCGATGGCCGTAGCGCTGGCATAGTCGACGTAATTAAGCTTCTGCATGATGACGTACGAGACGACCTGAGTGTGGTTCTTGGCACTGTTGCCTGAAATGTAAATGACACTGCCGTATTCGCCAAGGCCCCGGGCAAAAGCCAGGCCGAAACCGGTCAAGAGAGCCGGCCGCAGTTCCGGAAAGATGATGCGCCGGAAGATGGTAAACTTCGACGCGCCGAGCATGCTCCCCGCCTCTTCATAGGTCGGATCCAAATTTTCCAGGACCGGCTGAATGGAGCGGACGACGAAGGGAATGCCGACGAAGACCAAGGCGATGATAAGGCCGATATGGGTATAGGCGATGGGAATGCCGTAGCCGGCAAAGAAGCTGCCGAAGAAGCCCGTATCGGAATAGAGCTTGGAAAGAGTAATGCCGGCAACGGCCGTCGGCAAGGCAAAAGGCAGTTCGATGACACCGTTTAAGAGGGTCTTGCCGCGAAATTCATAGCGGACGAGGACCCAGGCCAGGATGAAACCGAAGATGGAGTTGATCAGGGCCGCCAAGAAAGAACTTCCAAGGGTCGTGATAAAAGCATTGCGAATGGCACTGTTGGTGATGAGCTTGGCGTAGTCATTGGCCGTCAGCTGAAAGGCGTGGCCTAAAATCGATATCAACGGGATTAGGATCAATAAGGACAGCATGGCCAGGGTCACGCCCAGGGTCAGGCCGAAGCCGGGAATAATTCGGTTTCGCCCGCCCGCCGGGTTTGAAAATGGATTCATCTGCATCCCTCCTTATTGACTGCCATCGACATCGGCCATGATTTTATCAAACATGGCGTCGTCGTCGAAGAATTTGACATAGGCTGCATCCCAGCCGCCGAAGTCGCTGATGCGCGTCAGCTTGACGTTAAGGTCAAATCGGTCGGCGTAGCGCCGGAGAATCTCCGGATTGGACGGCCGGAAATCATTTTTGGCGGCCAATTCCTGGCCTTCGTCAGAGTACAAATAGCGCAGGTACTCCTGAGCCGCCTGTTCATGGCCCTTGCGCCGAGCCAGGCGGTCGACGACGGCCACACTGGGCTGTGCTAATATGCTGACACTGGGTACGACGACTTCATAGCTGCCGGGATATTCGCGCATCGTATAGAGCGCTTCGTTCTCCCAGGCGATGAGGACGTCCCCCTGCCCGTTTTCGACAAAGGTCGTCGTCGAGCCCCGGGCGCCGGCGTCCATGACGGTGACATGGCGGTAGAGGTCGGTCATGAAGGCCCGGGTCTTGATTTCATTCCCCCCGAAATGATCAAGGCCCCAGCTCCAAGCGGCCAAAAAGTTCCAACAGGCACCGCCGCTGCTCTTGGGATCGGGCGTAATGACACTGACGCCGGATTTCGTCAAATCGTTCCAGTCGCGTATCCCCTTAGGATTCCCCTTGCGAACCAGAAAGACGATGGTCGACGTGTACGGTGCCGAGTCATCGGGAAGTTCCTGTTCCCAACCGGCATCGATGAGGCCGGCCCGTTCCAGGCGTTCGATGTCATACGACAGGGCCAGGGTCACGACATCAGCCCGACTGCCTTCGATGACCGATCGGGCCTGGCTGCCCGAACCGCCGTGAGACTGGACGATGCGGATATCCTTCCCGGTCTGCTCTTTATAATGCTTTTGAAAGGCTTCATTATATTCTTTATATAATTCACGTGTTGGATCATACGAGACGTTGGTCAAGGTAAGCGTGTCCTCATCAGTCCCACGACCGCAGCCGGCCAAGAGACCGGCCGCCGTGAGGACTGCCGTGACAGTCAGTACCGCTATGATTTTTTTATGTTTCATATCTTTTCCCCCTCGATACCGACTGCAGGCCCTTACAGGCCTTCTTCAAATAAAGATGTAGATAAATAGCGCTCGCCGCCGTCCGGCAAGAGGACGACGATAGTCTTGCCCTCATTTTCCGGCCGCTTGGCGACGGTTAGGGCCGCCTGTAAGGAGGCACCTGACGAGATGCCGACCAAGAGGCCGTCGGTCTTGGCCACTTCCCGAGCCCGTTCATAAGCATCCTCATTCGATACGTCGATCACATCATCTACGAGTGACATATCGAGGACGCTGGGAATGAAGCCGGCGCCAATCCCCTGAATGGCGTGGGGCCCGGGCTTTCCGCCGCGAAGGACGGCCGAGTCTTTCGGCTCGACAGCGACGATTTGTACCTCCCGGTCATGGCTTTTTAACCCCTCAGCCGTGCCGGTAATGGTACCGCCAGTGCCGACGGACGAAATGAAGATATCGACATTACCGTCCGTATCGCGCCAGATTTCTTCGGCCGTCGTCGTCCGGTGGATGGCCGGATTGGCCGGATTGTCGAACTGCTGCGGAATGAAGGCGTTGCCGTAAGACTTTCGCAGTTCTTCAGCCTTGCCGATACTGCCGCGCATCCCCTCGATGCCCGGTGTCAGCACGACTTCTGCACCCAAAGCCTTGACGATTTTCTGCCTTTCCAGGCTCATCGTATCAGGCATGGTCAAGATGAGGTGCAAACCTTTCACGGCCGCGGCCATGGCAAGACCGATGCCGGTGTTGCCGCTCGTCGGTTCGATGATGACCGTATCCTGATTGATCTTCCCGGCTTGTATCCCGGCGTCGATCATGGCCACGGCCACTCGATCCTTGACGCTGCCCAAGGGATTGAAGTATTCAAGCTTGGCCAGGACCCGGCCTTTGATGCCGTGTACCGCCTGCCAGCGGGTCAGCTCCAAGAGCGGCGTATGACCGACGAGGTCGGTCACGTATTTTGCTACATGCTCCATAAGATCCCTCCATGTTGCCAAAAGAAAAGCGCCACCTGTGATAAGCAGATGGCGCAAGAAATAAACGTATGCCCATGACTTCATCTGCCAGGTAAAATCCTGCTGGAATTGGCACCTTACCTACGTAGGTTGCCGCAGCGTCAAAGGGCCAGTCCCTCGGCTGCTCTGGATGAATAGGTTCGTATTGTATTGTCCTATGATAGATAGCTGTACAATACGATTATATCGTACAACACATGATGGTCAAATTTTTTAAGTACCCCATAATGACATACCTCATTCTTATACAATGTATACAACAACGATTCGCTTGAAACGTTACTGGAATTGTACACTTTGTAAGGCGTCTTGTCAAGGCATTTTATGAAAAAAATGAAGAAAAAAGTTAAAATTACGTATAAAGAAGCCTTCATCCGCCTTCATTAAAAAGTAAGGCGCATTTGATACCAAACGGCGCCACCGTGTTCCGAGGTGCTGAGTCCCTCGTTTTTAAAGCCGAATTTAGCATAATAATGCAGGAGTTTTTCCTTACAGGTCAGGACCAGTCCCTGGCGGCCTTCTTTGCGGGCGTCGTCGATAGCTTTCGTGAGAAGTAATGCGGCATAACCGTGCTTCCGATAACTTGGCAATGTATTGACGCCGAAAATCATCTGCCAAGCACCCTTTTCGTCGTGGAGAGAGGCATCCCCATAGAGGTCGTCCGTCAAATCGCGTTGATCCGTAACCATGCCGTCGACGAAAGAAATAAGAGTCCCATCGTCGCCAAAGAGCAGCCAAAAATGACGGCCAAAGTAGGAAATACGGCCGCGCAGGCGTTCTTCCGATGCCGCCTCGGCTGCCGGAAAACAAGCCGCTTCTACGGCGGTGACAGCCTTAAGGTCGTCGAGAGTTGCCGTTCTGATATTCATGCCATCGCTCCTTCCATCACGGCCCTCCTGCCTCTTACAGTCGGACACAGTGAACGTATATTTCAAATATTATATCGTAAATGCCGAGAAAAAGCTACAGGAAAACGTCTGGAGAAAGTCCGTAAATGAACGTCCCGAAAGTTCCAGACCGTCATATCGCTCTTTTTCAACAGCAGCAGCCGGTCGGCATCGAATAAATACCCCTGTAACTCCGGCCCCTTCCGGGAATCGAAGCATCCCTCCGAACCATTCGAACGGCTGTGATTTTCACCGGAAAAGGCCTGTCACAGCGGCAGATACAGAAAAGGACTTGTATGAAGTTTTTACCTCACACAAGTCCTTTTCAAAAGGCTTTATGTCGCCCTTTATGCTTCAGTGTTCGCTTACACCGGCACGGCTTTCTTCCCTGGCTGCGTGATCGGCAGCCATGCGGCGGAGCCGTTTATTTCGCCGTACTTCGGCTTTCCGGTTGCTTTCCTTTATATTCGCGACGACGGACCGGGCCAACCAGCCCAGGAGACAACCGGTCAAGAGGATCTTAATGGCCGGTAAATCCCAGTGTGTCGACAAGAGCAGTGCCAAGACGACGAAGGCAGCCGTGACGAGCGTTTTATTCATGAATCGATGCATCTCCCTGTAAACGTACATAAATAGCCTCAAATTGAATTTAATTATACACGCTTTTCGGGAATAAAACAAGCCGTAATCGCAGGGGCCACTCCCTTGCGTAAAGGCTAAATTTGGGCAAAGAGTTTTTCTTTGGTCCGTTCGGCTTCAGCTTTGATCTTTTCGATGTCGAGTTTGGTAAACTCTTTGTTCCGCAGGAGGACTTCCCCGTTTACCAAAACCGTGTCGACGTCCATGCTGTTGGCGCTGTAAGCCATGAGGCTGAGGGCGTCGTGTTTCGGGTACCAATGGAGGCCTTCGCGGTCGACTAAGGTGATGTCGGCTTTGTAGCCGGCTTCGAGTTTGCCCACATCGGTGTAGCCCAGGCATTTGGCCCCGCCTTCAGTCAGCATGTTGATAGCCGTTTCAGCCGGGATGACCGTCGGATCGAGGGTGTTGGCCTTATGGACAAGCGCCGCCAAGTGCATTTCTTCGACGATGTCGAGGTTATTGTTGCTCGAGGCGCCATCCGTGCCGAGGCCGACGGTGATACCCTTTTTCAGCATCTTAGCGATGGGAGCAAAGCCGCTGGCCAGTTTCAAGTTGCTGCCGGGATTGTGGGCGACGCGGACGTGTTTTTTAAGCATAATATCCATGTCGTCGTCGTCGACCCAGACGCAGTGGGCCGCCAGGCAGCCCGTGTCGAAGAGGCCCAGGTCGTTGAACCAGGCAATGGGCGATTTGCCGTACTGCTGCTTAATGTTTTCGACTTCGCCCTTCGTTTCCGACAAATGGGTGTGGATTTCAGCCCCTAATTCATGGGCCAAATCGACGACGCGGGAGAGGTATTCCGGCGTATTGGTGTACGGCGCATGAGGTCCGAGCATGACCGTAATGCGGCCATCCCCTTTTTTATGCCAGTCTAAAAAGAGCTGTTTATTTTCCTTGAGGGCCGTTTCGGCACTGGGCGTAATGCCCGTCATGCCCCGGCTCAGGCAGGCCCGGATTCCGGAAGCGTCGACGGCGCGGGCGACGTCATCCATGAAGAAGTACATGTCGGCAAAGGACGTCGTACCGCAGCGAATCATTTCGGCAATACCGAGCATGGTCTGGGCGTAGACAACGTCGCCGTCAAGCTTATCTTCGGCCGGCCAGATTTTCTTCTGGAGCCAATCCATGAGCTGCATGTCATCGGCATAGCTGCGGAAGACGGTCATAGCGATGTGGTTGTGGGTGTTGACGAAGCCCGGCAGGGCCAGCATCTGCTTGCCGTCCATGACTTCATCGTAATCGGAAAGGACGGGATTTTCGGGAAAGCCCGTGATTTTCGTGCCGTCGATGGCAATATTTTGATTTTCTGTTACCTTGTGGTCCCGATAGAGGCCGACGTGCTGAATCAGTTTTTTCATCCTAGTCCGCTCCTCTTAGTCGAGATTCAAGTATTTGCGCTGTTCTTCACTGAGGGTATCGATGGCGTACCCCATGGAAGCCAGTTTGATTTTGGCGATATCGTCGTCGATTTCATGAGGGAGGACATAGACATGGTTTTCAAGTTCCGTATGATGGTCGAGGATGTATTTAGCAGCCAGGGCCTGAACGGCAAAGGACAGGTCCATGATTTCAGCCGGATGACCGTCGCCGGCAGCCAGATTTACCAGACGGCCTTCCGCCAAGAGGTTGATGACATGACCGTTGGGGAGTTCATAGCCTTCGATGTTGTGGCGAGCTTCAAAATGGCGGACCGAGAGGGCTTCCAGTTCGGGGCGGTTGATTTCGACGTCGAAGTGACCGGCATTGGCCAGGACGACGCCGTCTTTCATGTTCTTCATGTGTTCGCCGCGGATGACGTCTTTGTCGCCGGTCAAGGTGACGAAGATATCTCCGACTTTGGCCGCTTCGGCCATAGGCATGACTTCAAAACCGTCGAATACGGCTTCAATAGCTTTGATCGGGTCGACTTCGGTAACGATGACGTGAGCACCAAGGCCCTTGGCGCGCATAGCGCAGCCCTTACCGCACCAGCCGTAGCCGGCGACGACGACTTTCTTGCCGACGACAGTGAGGTTCGTCGTGCGCATGATACCGTCCCATGTCGACTGGCCTGTACCGTAGCGGTTGTCGAAGAGATATTTGCAGTACGAATCGTTGGCTGCAATCATGGGGAACTTCAACTGGCCGGCTTTATCGAGGCCGTGGAGGCGGTTGACGCCGGTCGTCGTTTCTTCCGTGCCGCCGAGGAGGTTTTCCATGGCGTCGCTCCGCGTCGTGTGCAGCAGATGGACCTGATCGCCGCCGTCATCGATGATGATGTCCGGCTTATGGTCGAGGGATTTATTCAGAAAATCGAAGTATTCTTCATCGGTTGCGCCGTACCAGGCATAGACCGTCAGGCCGTCTTCGACGAGGGCTGCTGCGACGTCGTCCTGAGTCGACAAGGGGTTGCTGCCGGTAACGATGACCTTAGCGCCGGCCCGGTGAAGGACTTCGGCCAGATATGCCGTCTTGGCTTCGAGGTGGACGCTGACGCAGATGGTCTTGCCCTTAAAAGTCTGTTCGGCTTTCAATTTGTCGCCAATGGCATTGAGGGCCGGCATGTGACGGTCGACCCAATTGATTTTTTCATGGCCGCTCTTAGCTAATTTGATATCGCGAATAATTGATTCCATACAGTTCATACCTCTTTCTATAATGAATGCTTGTCAAAAAATGTCTGTACAGCCTCCGTATCGGGATGGCTGATGATGCCCTTTTCGGTGATGATGGCCCGGATGTTTTCATGGGGCGTCACATCAAAGGCCGGGTTGTAGACCGGCGTATCCGAAAGGGCTGTGGCAGCGCCTCTGAAAGAGCGGACTTCGTCGTGACTGCGCTCTTCAATGGGGATCTGACTGCCGCCGGCAATCGACCGGTCAAAGGTCGATAGGGGCGCTGCAATATACAGGGGAATACCCAGGACCTTGGCCATCAGGGACAGGCCGTAGGTCCCGATTTTATTGGCCGTATCGCCGTTGGCGGCAATGCGGTCGGCACCGACGATGATGGCGTCGACGCCCTTTTCTTTCATCGTCCAGGCGGCCATGTTATCGGTAATGAGCGTAACCGGAACGCCGCCTGCCATGAGCTCAAAAGCCGTCAGCCGCGCTCCCTGCAGGAGGGGCCGCGTTTCATCGGCATAGACCATCTTGACCTGTCCCCGGCGATGGAGTTCAGAAATGACGCCGAGGGCCGTGCCGACGCCGGCCGTCGCCAAGGCTCCGGCATTGCAGTGTGTCAGAAGGGTCAAGGGGCGGTCCCCTTTCCCGATTTCATCGGCACCCCAGCCGGCCATGGCCGTATTGATGGCCACATCGTCGGCATGGATGGCTTTGGCCATGTCTTCTAAGACATGGACGATCGCCGTCGGACTTTCGCCGCCATGGGCCTTCGCGCAGGCCATCATTTGCTCCAAGGCCCAGTGGAGGTTGACCGCCGTCGGGCGAGCCCCGTCAAGATTTGTGCAGATATCCTGAAGGGCCGTTATAAAAGGCTTTTCACCGGGCTTTTCAAGGATAGAGCGGGCACCTAAGACGACGCCGTAAGCGGCGGCAACGCCGATGGCCGGAGCGCCGCGGACGGCCAGGACGGAAATGGCCTTATGGACGTCCTGCCAGGTCGTACAGGTCAGATAGGTTTCGGTAAAGGGCAGAACCGTCTGATCGAGGAGATAGAGAGTTCCCTTTTTCCAGCGCAACGTTTCCATTATACCGTAAACCCTCCGTAAGCCTGGAGCGTATGGTGGCAGGCACAGTCTTCATCGACGGGATAGTTTTCGATGCTCTTTAAAATGAGCTGGCGCAGGCGCAGGGAGCTCTTGGCCATGGCATCGACGACTTCTTCATGGGTCAGGGGCTTATCGGAAATGCCGGCAGCAAAGTTGGTGACCATGGACACCGTGGCGTAGCAGATTTCCGCTTCCCGGGCCAGGCAGACTTCGGGAACGTTGGTCATGCCGACGATATCGCCGCCGAGTTTTTGGAACATCCGGATTTCCGCCGGCGTTTCAAACCGCGGCCCTTCGGTGCAGACATAGGTTCCCGTAGCATGGAGACGGCAGTCTCCCGCGTCAGTCGCTGCCTGAATAACGTGGCGGCGCAGGGTCGGGCAGTAAGGTTCCGTCATGTCGACGTGGACGACGCCGTTGGCACCGCCGTCGAAAAAGGACGTGTGCCGGCTCTTGGTGAAGTCGATGAACTGGTCGGGCAAAACGAAGTCCCCGGGCTTGTACTCGGGATTCATGGATCCAACAGCCGTCGTCGCCAAAATGGCCGTGACGCCGAGGCGCTTCAATCCGAGAATGTTGGCCCGATAGTTGATGAGGTGCGGCGGAATGGAATGCATCCGGCCGTGACGGGCTAAAAAGATGAGGTCTCGGTTCTGATACGTCCCCTTCCAGTAACGAATAGAACCGTAATACGTATCCATGTACCCTTCGCGGACATTGGACAAAATCTTCGGATCACAGACTCCGGTACCGCCGATGATGGCAATAAGTCCCATGATAAAACCTCCCTTTATGAAATGAAGATCAATGCTTGTCTGCCCCGGCCTTTTCGTATAAGGCCGCTACTTCGTCGTGGGACAGGGTATACTTGGCGCCGCAGTAATGGCAGGTCATTTCGACCTGGGGATCCTTCAAGAGGGATTCTTTGTCTTCCGGGCGCAGGGATAGCAAGGCACTTTCAAAGCGCTGGCGCGAGCAGGTGCAGCGCCAGTAGAGATGCTGACGGTACAATTCTTTATAATGCATGCCGCCGAGGATGATGTCGATCAGGCCTTCTCCCTTGGGATGGTCCTTGAGGTACGTCGTCAAGGCGCCGACTTGGGTGATGTTGGCTTCGACACGAGCCAGGTCTTCATCTTTGGCACCGGGCAGGGCCTGAACGAGGAAGCCGCCGGCAGCGGCAATGGTGTAATCCCGGTCGACGAGGACGCCTAAGTTGATCGTCGACGGCACCTGTTCCGATGTATAGAGGTAGTAGGCGATATCTTCGGCAATTTCACCGGACACGAGGTCGGCCTGGCTGGTATAGGTCGTCGTCTTCGGCGTAAAGCGGGTCACGGTCATCTGGCCGTTGCGGCCGACGGCAGCCGAGACGTCGAGTTTGCCGTTCGGTTTTAAAGGCAAATCAATCGTCGGATTGTCGACGTAGCCGCGAAGCTTATTGGTATCGAAGCAGTCGGCATGGACGGCGCCCAAAGGGCCGTCGCCGGCGATCTTGATGGATACGCCTTCGTGGTTCTTATAGTCTCCGGCGAGAAGGGCTGCCCCGGTCATGGTCCGGCCCAAGGCGGCACAGGCCACAGGCGATAAGTTATGGCTCTGACGGGCTTTTTCCACGATGCCTGCCGTAAAGGCAATGGACACGCGGATGGCCTCATCTGATGTATAGTGAATAATTTGATTGTCTCTGATCATAATCGATTCTATCCTTTCTCTACAAATCCAATCCTTATTATACAACATCTGTCCACCCCTAGCCAGTCCCGCCCCCAAAAGCCCCATCCATAGCGGCCGCCCTTTTCTTGCCTTTTACTCAATCATTCTATTCAAAATAGATAAAGTTTGTCCGCTTTTTAAGCAGGAATTTGCCGTATTCATCTCGAATAGTATTAGGAAGCAGCCAAGAAGGAGTGATATCCATGAAGACAGAAAAGAAAACGATCCCCGTACAGGAAGAAGTATTCCCCGACGAAGTCAAGGAAATGGCCCTCTGTCCGCCGGCTCCGGAAACGGAAACGGAGGACCCGGAAGCGCCGTATATGGCCTCCGATATGTATCAGCGCATCGTCGCTTTGATCAACAACTTTGAATCGGAACTCCCCGATACGATGCAGGCCGGCGGCCGCCTGGTCTCGGCCGGCGACATTACCTTCAGCATTCAGGATATCGGCTACTGGGACCCGAATATGATCGTCTTTTACGGCGAACTCTCAGACGGCTCGGCCGTCGAACTGGTCCAGCACCTGTCCCAGCTCAACCTGCTCTTGGTGGCTGTCCCCCGACAAGATGACATCCAAAAACCGCGCCGGGTCATCGGCTTTACCCAAAAAGCAGAACCCGACATCATACACGATGCTCAAGATTAAGTATTATTACGAAAGGATATGCCTTTAATGAAACATGAACTCCCTTATTTTTATATCGGTTCGGCCTACGGCGGTAATCAGGATTGGCTGACGGACCGCATGATGAACCTCGGCGGCTGCGCTGCTGTGACGGCCTGCGATTCTTCCATTTATTTTACGCGCTATAAAGACGCCCAAGGCCTCTATCCCTACGAGACCGAAGACGTCGCCAAGAAGGACTACATCGCCTTTACCAATGTCATGAAGCCCTATCTCCGTCCGCGCTGGGGCGGCATCGACCGCCTCGACATGTACATCGACGGCATGGGCCAATTCCTGACCGACCACGGCGACGACGACATCACCATGGACCCCTGGTCCGGCGATAAGACGGCAGAGGAAACGAAAGACGTCATCAAGGCTCAAATCGACGCCGGATGGCCCATCCCCCACCTGGTCCTGCATCACAACAATCCCAACTTTAAATTCTATGACTGGCACTGGTTCTTACTGACGGGCTACACCGAATTCGACGGCGACTTCATGGTCAAAGCCGTTACCTACGGCTCCTGGCGCTGGCTCGACTTCAACGGGCTGTGGAATACGGGCCACCGCAAAAAAGGCGGCCTCATCCTCTATCATCGTCATTCCTAAGACCGGTATCCCCGTTCTATTTACGAAAAACTCTCCAGCTGCATCGCCAAGCGGTGTAACCGGAGAGTTTTTTATTTCATGAAATTCGCCGTCTTAAGCCACTGACGAACGGCATCGGACGTTTCGCCCATCTCGTCATGACGGAGGACGAAGCCTTCATAGACGTCCGCGTCGGGCTCGAGTGCGGCAATGTCTTCGACGGTATCGACAAAATCACTGTCCCCAGACGAAGCCACGGCATACAAGGCCTTCCCGGAAAAATCGTTTTCCGTCAAAAAGGACGTAACCGGTGCCGGCAGGGCATCCCACCAAATGGGATAGACCAAAACGACCGTATCGTACCGGCTCATATCACCGACGTGGCTTTTCAGCTCCCGTTGTTCATCACGGGCAGCCGCCGCCTTTTCATCACGAATCATGGCATCGTAGTCGGCGGAATAAGGCTTTTCGGCCAGGATGGAAAAGACGTCGCCGCCGGTTTCCCGGGCGATTTCGTTGGCAATCATGGCATCGTTTCCGATGATTTCACCGTCTTTTACATTGAGGCTGGCCGACGTCATGACGTCGTATTCCTTGGAATGAATGGCTTGGGCATCTGTATTATCGGGATACGTAAAATAAGCAATGAGGACGCGGCGGGGATTCCCCTGGCCGTTATGGACGACAGCCGTCGAAACCGGCTTCTTTTCATTTTGGGCAAGGGTTTCCCGATGGGTATCGTTGTCAGTCCGTGCCGGACCTCTGGCACAGGCGGACAGAAGGAGTGTTAACACAAGAGTCCCCACGAGGACAGAAGCACGTTTTATCATAGAGAAATCCCCCATCAGTTAATTTCTTATCTATACTTTATATTATACGATAGTAAGATTCCCTTGTAAAACAACAGTCTGTGCCATACCGGATTCTCCGATGCCAAAAAGGCCTGCATCGAGACGATGCAGACCTAAATAGAAACTATGTTTTTTTTACTTTGAACCAGGCGGCGTACATCGTCGGCAGGACCAAGAGGGTCAGGACGGTGGCCACTAAGAGACCGCTGGCAATGGCCACGGCCATGGGGCCCCAGAAGACGCTGGTCATCAAGGGAACCATGCCTAAAATGGCCGCCGCGGCCGTCAGCATGATGGGCCGGAAGCGCAGGACCGCCGAATCGATAATGGCGTGCCACGGGTCTTCGCCGGCAGCCATATGCTTTTCGATCTGGTCGAGGAGGATAATCGAATTGCGGATGATGATGCCCCCTAAAGCCAGGATGCCGAGGTAGGCTACAAAACCCAAGGACTCTCTAAAGAGAAGCATCCCCAGGGAGACCCCGATGAGTCCCATAGGAGCCGTAATCAGAGTCAGTCCCATAAGGGGCAGGCTCCGGAGCTGGAACATGAGCAAGGTCATGATGATGATGACCATGACAGGCACGGGACCCAAGAGATATTTCAAGGATTTTTGGCTGTTTTCCAGAGAGCCGTCCACTTCCACCGTGTAGCCGAAAGGCATATTATCACGGATGTCGGCGATGGAATCGTAAGCCTTTTGCGTCGCATCGTCAGCCGTTCCCGACTTGATGCCGCCGTTAATGGTAACCGTCGGCTTTAAGTTGCGGCGCCAAATGAGGCCGTCTTCGCCTTGATAGGAAATGCGGGCGATCTGTTCCAAGGGAACGTAGCCGGCTTGGCCGACGTAGACCAGCAGGCTCTGGATGGCTGAAAGATCCTGGCGGTCCTTATCGTCGAGGCGAAGCTGAATATCGATGGTCTTATCCGGTGCATAGTACTGGGCCACTGTCGCCCCGGACAGTTCCGTATACAGGGTCTGGGCAATATCCTGACCGGAAATCCCCATGGCCCGCAGTTTATCCTGGTCGAGCTCGACGTGCATAACCTTATCTTTTTGATCCCAGTTGAGGAAGACGTTTTCCGTATTCGGGTCTTTGGCAATGCGGGCGGCAATCTCTTCGGCATAGGCTTTGACCTTGTCCTTATCGTAACCCGATACGCGCATCATGATGGGATAATCCGACGGCGGCCCCAAAGAGATGTGCTTAATATTGCTGCGGACGTTGGGGAACTTATCGGCCAGCTCCGTCTTCAAGGAGGCTGCCAGGGCTTCCCGCGATTCTGTATCCTTGGCGACGACGACGAACTGGGCGTAATTATCGGCCGGAAGGACGGGCTCGACAGTCAGGACGAACCGCGGTGCTCCTTGGCCGACGTGATACGAGTAATTCTTCAATTTATCCTGCTGGCCGTCAAGGTACTGAGCCAACCGGGACGCTTCTTTCTGGGTCGCTTCCATAGAGGAGCCCTCGGGCAGGGTCATTTCAACGATGAGTTCCGGCCGCAGGGACGGAGGAAAGAATTCTTTCGGAATAAAATAGGTCAGCCCGGCCGAAATGACGAAGACTGCAGCCGTCCCGCCGATGACGATGACGCGATGGGTCAGGCACCAGTTCAGGACCTTGCGGAAAAAGACGTAGAACCGACTGGTATACAGCTTTTCCGGGTCCTCGCCCTCTTTCTGTTTGGGCTTGATGAGGTAGTAGCCAAAAAGAGGTGCTACCATGACCGATACGATCCACGACAGGACCAAAGCTGCCGTGATGACCGGAAATAGGGCTTTACAAAATTCAGCGGCTGCGCCATCGGAAAAGGCGACGGGAATGAAGCCGGCGCAGGTAATGAGGGTCCCGGTCAGCATGGGCTTGGCCGTAGCCCGAAAGGCGTAGCAGGCGGCGTCGATGCGGCTCCTCCCTTTTTCGAGCTGGACGGTCATCATTTCGACGGCAATGATGGCGTCGTCGACGAGGAGGCCCAAGGCGATGATGAGGGCCCCTAAGGATACCTTATGAAGGTCGATACCGGTGATTTCCATGACGCAGAAGACGCCCGTAAGGACCAAGGGAATGCAGAAGGCGACGACCAGGCCCGTCCGCAGGCCCAGGGTGATGAAGCTGACGACGAGGACGATGGCGATGGCTTCCCACAGTGTTTCCGTAAAGTCACTGATGGACTCTTTGACGATCTGCGGCTGGTCCGAGACCTGGTTCATTTCCATGCCGGCCGGAAGGTCGGCTTTGACGCTGGCTTCAAGCTTTTTCAGGTTTTCGCCGAGCTTTAAATTGTTGCCGCCGTCCTTCATGGACAGGGCGATGCCGACGGCAGGCTTGCCGTTATAGAACATCTTAGGGTCGGCCGGTTCGGTATAACGCCGTTCGACGGTTGCGATGTCGCCTAAGCGGAAGATGCGGCCGTTGGCATTGATGGGCAGGTTGCGGATGCCTTCGACGTCCTTAAAGACGCCGGACAGGCGAAGATAAACGTTGTCCGACTCGGTGTTCACCATGCCGGCCGGCGTCATCTCATTTTGGCCCTTGACGGCATTGGCGATGACCGTCGGCGGAATGCCCAGTTCGGCCAGTTTGGCATTGGCCACTTCGATATAGATTTTTTCTGACTGTTCACCGACGAGTTCGACTTTGCTGACGTCGTCGACGTTCATCATCATGCGGCGTATCTTTTCGGCTTTTTGCCGCAGTTCTTCATAAGAATAGCCGTCGCCCGTGAGGGCATAGATGGAGCCGAAGACGTCGTCGAAGCGGTCGTCATAGTACGGACCGTAGACGCCGTCGGGCAAGTCGCGTTTGACGTCTTCCGTCAAGTTTCTGACTTCGTGCCACGTATCGCGGATGCTGCTTTGCGGCGCCTTATCGTCCAAATTGACGTAAATGACCGATTGCCCCGGCCGGGAATAACTCTTAAGGTAATCGAGGTGCGGCGTGTCCTGGAGTTTCTTTTCAATCTTGTCGGTCACCTGTTCTTCCATCTGTTCTGCCGTAGCTCCCGGCCAGGCGACGGTGACGATCATGGTCCGTACGGTATACGTCGGGTCTTCCATCCGTCCCAATTTGATATAGGAAAAGACGCCGGCAATGGCCACGAGGATGATGAAATACCAGACTAAGGCCCGGTTACGGAGGGATACTTCTGATAAGTTTCTCATACATCGTCCCCCTCAATGCGGACTTTTTCGCCGGCCCGTAATTTATGGACGCCGGCCGTAACGACAATATCCCCTTTTTGAAGGCCTGTGACCTTGACGCTGTTGTCGCCAAAGGTTTCAACGGACACATTTTTCAGGGACAAGGTCTTGTCTTTACCGACGACCCAGACCTGAGGCGTACTGCCGGTCTGATAAATGGCCGATAACGGCAGGACGACCGTATCGGCGGCAGCCCGTTCTTCACCGGCATTGGCAACCGATGCCGTCATGCCCAATTGCAGGCCCTGGGGCGGATTTTGCAGGGTAATATTGACTTCATAGGTCCGCGATACGGCATCGGCCATAGGCGCCACTTCGCGGACGACGCCGGACACGGTCTGGTTCTGAAGGGCCCAGAAGGATACGGTCACGGCTTTTCCGACAGGAAAGTCGGAAAGTTTATTTTCCGGTACGTTAATGGTGACTTCCAGGTCGCCGTCATGGACCAAGGTGACGACAGGCTGACCGGCCGGGATGACCTGTCCCACTTCGGCACTGACAGCAGCGATGACGCCGTCGGCATCGGCCGTCAGTTGTGTATAGGACAGCTGATTGTCCTGGGCCTGCTGGCCGGCCTGAGCCTGATTATACTGGGCTGCGGCCCGGTCATAGGCTGTCTGGAACTGATCGAGGTCAGCGGCGCTGACGGCATCCGAGGCATATAGTTCCTTATAGCGCTTTAAATTAGACGCCGCCAATTGGAGCTGAGCCGCTGCCGCATCGACCTGAGCCTGAGACTGGTTGACGGCCTGCATGATGTCCTTGGGATCGACGGTCATCAAGACGTCGCCGGCCTTGACCCGCGTTCCTAGCTGAACATTGCGCGTCGTAATCCGGCCGCCGGCCTGGAAAGAGAGCTTACTTTCATAGCGCCCTTTTACCGTCCCCGAATAGGTACCGGCCGTACTGTCATTCGTTTTTCCGACTTCCATGGTCTTTACCAATTGATCCGGTTCGGCCGCGGTCTGCTCACTGCCGCAGCCGGCTAAAGTCACGGCCGCCACGATGGCAGCTGCGGCGAGGATGTACTTCATATGCCACCCTTTCATCGTATCATCTCCCCCTTTTTCTTCACAGCGCGTATATCGGCTTCATCAGCCCGCTCGGCAATGGCGTGCAGCATGGTAAGCATCTCATCGCGCTTCGTTTCATCAAAACCTTCTACGAGATAGGTAATCCAGGTTTCTAAAAATCCCGCCAACTCCCCTTGAATATCCCTGGCTTTAGGCGTCAGATAGATAAACTTAAAGCGCCGGTCGCCGTCCTTTTGGCGGCGGCAGACGTAGCCTTTCTCTTCCAAGGTTTTCAGGCTGCGAGCAACGAGGGCCTTATCGGCTTTCATCTCGTTACAGAGCTCGCTTTGGCTGGAGCCGTCGAAATCATAGAGGGTCATGAGGGTCACGTATTCTGAATAAGACAGGTTCCAAGGCTGACAGGCTTCGGTAATATAGGCCTGGGACCGCATATTGATAACCCCGAAATCGTGACCGACACATAAGTAATTCATCTTATTGTCCCCTTTATTAGTTGATTGAATCAACCATTTTCTTATAGTATAGCAAAGGGATTTGCCAAAAGCAAGAAAAAAAGAGGATTCCCTTACGAAGGCAATCCTCTTATATCTGTATTATTTTCCTAATTTTTCAGCCATGGCGGCAAGTTTCGACCCGATGACGGGCAGTTTGGCAAGGTCCGTTACGGCAACGGCCCGGAAGGCAAAGATGCCGATGAGATAGACGACGGCAGCAGCCGTCATGGCCATGATGGTGGCCAACGTATTCCCTACCAGGTTGAGCAGGCTGTGGTGGATGATCCAAGCCGTACCGGCCATGGCAGCCCCCGACAGGAACAAGCGGCCGACATAGCCCCACTGGACGCCGTAGCCGACGAAGCGGCGGGCAAAATAGAGGTTCAAGGCTGTAGCTACGGCTAAATCGGCATTGGTCGCCCAAGCGGCCCCGACTTCACCGAGCCAGGGAATGGCCGTCAGGTGCCAGCTCAAGAAAATCTTAACGACAGCTGCAGCGGCCATATTGTAGAGCGGCACGGCCGTCCGCCCCATGCCCTGCAGAAGGCCACTGGTAATCTGCTGGAGGCCGACGAGAAAGACCGAAATGGACAGGACGCCGATAGCAGGCCCTGCAGCCGGCGTAGCATACAAGAGACGTGAAATGGGCACGGCTAACACGGCCAGCCCCAAGCAGGCCGGGATGGTAATGACGTTGGCAATGCGCATCGCCGTATGGGTCCGGGACAGGACGACGTCCCTTCTCCCCTGGGAAAAGGCCGCTGAGACGGCCGGTACTAAGCTGGTCGCCAAGGAAATCGTCAAGATTGCCGGCAATTGGACGAGGCCGTTGGCCATGCCCGTCAGGTAGCCATAGAGGGCTGTCGCCTCATGGGTACTGTAACCGGCCGCTTCCAGCCGCAGAGGCACGATAAAGAGATCGATGCTGGCTACGGCCGGAAGGAGCATGTTGGCTGCCGCTACGGGAACGGCTAAGACGACGAGGCGGCGGATGATGTGCCGCGCCGACTGGATGACGAAGACGCCGTCGTCATCGGGTAACGGATTCCGTTGATGACGGTAGTATAAGAAGGCGATGAGGATGAGCCCTGCAGCTGCCCCGGGAACGGCACCGAAAGAAGCACCGGCCGCCGCCCACTCAAGACCTCTGGGCAGGAAAATCCAGGCGAGAACGAGCATGGTGCAGACGCGGACGAATTGATCGGCCATCTGGGACAGAGCCGTCGGCGTCATGAGCTGCAGGCCTTGGAAATAGCCGCGGAAGCAGCAGACGATGACCGATAAGCTTAAGGCCGGTGCCAACACAGCTAAGGCCGGCAGGGCCCGACTGTCGCGGACGATGCCGAACTCGATCATAGCCTGGGCTCCAAAAGGCAGGGCCAGGCCGCAGAGGACGGCGACGACGGTCATAAAGGCCAAGGTCACGTGAAAGATGCGGCGGACGCCGCTGTAATGGCCTCGGGCCGCTTGTTCGGCAATCATGATCGACACGGCAATGGGAATACCGGCGCCGATGATGCTGAGGAGCAGGATGTAGACCGGATAGGCCATCTGATAGAGGCCGATTCCCTCGCCGCCTAAGAGCCGCGATAAGAAAATGCGGTTCAACCCGCCTAAGATCTTGACGACGATGCCGGCTACGGTGAGGACCATGGCGCCGCGTAAAAAGTTAGTCACGGGAATCCTCCTTTCGAAGGGAGGAAAAGGCCGTCAGCAAGGTCTGGATAAAGTCGAGGATATCGGCGATACCGGAAAGGGATACGCGGACCATGACCGGTATACTGGGAACGAGGCGGAAGCGGCTGCGCAGGGGCTTTTCGAGTTTCGTCAAATCGGGCATGTCCGAGACGCGGCGCCACTTGATTTCGAGGACGTCCTTCTTCTGGGCGATGAGGACCATTCCCTGAGCCTTGGCTTCGAGACGGGTTTCCGTCACCTGAAGGAGCTTTTCGACGTACGAACTGGGTCGGCCATAGCGGTCTTCCAGTTCGCGGCGCAGTTCGTCCAGCTCTTCTTTCGAAGAGACGACAGCCAAGCGCTGGTACATGTCGATTTTCTGACCGCCGTTTTGAATGTATTCGTTGTCGATAAAGGCGTCGACGTGGATTTCCATGACCGTTTCCGGCGGCGGCGGTTCCACTTCTTTCCCGGTCTGGGCCTTAGCAATGGCTTCTTCCAGCATATGGCAGTACATGGCAAAGCCGACGCTGGCGATGTTGCCGTGCTGTTCCCGACCGAGGAGGTTGCCGGCACCGCGGATTTCAAGGTCGCGCATGGCGATTTTAAAACCGGAACCGAGTTCGGTAAATTCTTTGATGGCTTGGAGCCGTTTTTCAGCGACTTCAGACAAAACCTTGTCCCTGCGGTACAAGAAGTATGCATAGGCCATGCGGTGGCTCCGACCGACGCGGCCCCGCATCTGATAGAGCTGAGACAGGCCGAAGTGGTCGGCGTCGTAAATGATGATCGTATTGGCATTGGCTACGTCAAGGCCGTTTTCGACGAGGCTCGAGCAGAGGAGTACGTCGTACTTTCCTTCATAGAAATCGAACATCATCGACTCGAGCATGCTGCCGGCCATCTGACCGTGGGCGATGCCGATGGTTACGTCAGGCAGGAGGGCCTGCAGTTCGTCCTTCATGCGTTCGATGGAAGCGACACGATTATAGACGAAAAAGACCTGGCCGCCCCGCCTCTTTTCGCGCATGATAGCGTCACTGACGATGCGGGCGTCGTATTCAGCGACGTAAGTCTGGACCGGGAAGCGGTCCGTCGGCGGCGATTCGATGACCGACATTTCCCGCAGGTTGACCAAAGACATGTGGAGGGTCCGCGGAATCGGCGTAGCACTGAGGGACAAGACGTCGATATGGGCGGCCCAGGCCTTCCATTTTTCTTTTTGGGCGACGCCGAAACGCTGTTCTTCGTCGACGACGAGAAGGCCCAGGGACTTGAATTTAACGTTCTTGTTGAGCAGGCTGTGAGTCCCGATGAGGATGTCGATATCGCCGGTCAAGGTCCGGGCCAGGATCGATTTCTTTTCTTTGTAGGAACGGAAACGGTTGAGGACTTCGACGTGGACACCGAAGGGGCCGAACCGTTCCATAAAGGTCTGGAAGTGCTGCTGAGACAAGACCGTCGTCGGTACCAAGACGGCAACCTGCTTACCGGCTGTGACGGCCTTAAAAATAGCCCGCATGGCCACTTCCGTCTTGCCAAAGCCGACATCGCCGCAGACCAAGCGGTCCATAGGCGTCGGTTTTTCCATGCTGTCCTTGATTTCACGAACGGCTTTTAACTGATCTTCCGTTTCTTCATAGGGAAAGGCTTCTTCAAATTCTTTCTGAAAGGGCGTATCCGGCGGGAAGGCATAGCCGGAAACGACTTCCCTTTTTGCGTAGAGGGCGACGAGTTTTTCAGCCAAATCGGTAATCGACTTCTGAGCCTTAGAGCGTATCTTCTGCCAGTCCGAGCCGCCCATCTTCTGTAATTTCGGCGTATCGCCTTCGTTGCCGATGTAGCGCTGGAGGAGGGATAACTGGTCCGTCGGCACGTAGAGGATGTCTTTCCCGGCATAGTGAATTTCGAGATAATCTTTATGGACGCCATCCATTTCAATGGTCTTGATGCCCATGTAGCGGCCGATGCCGTGGACTTCATGGACGACGTAGTCGCCGGCCTTCAGACTGGTAAAGACGCTGATTTCCTGGCCCTTAGCAACGCGGTGTCGCAGGCGTCGTTTCTGAGTGCCGAAGACGTCTCGTTCGGCGACGACGACGACCTTGGCATAAGGCAGTTCAAAGCCGTCGTGGATTTCCCCTTCGACGATATACATGCCGCCGGCGGCGCTTTTTTCGTCGTCATAATCGGCAATCGAAAGGTCATGCTGCTTCATCCAGGCTTTGAGGGAGGCAATGCGCTCTCTGCTGTTGATGACGAAGACGATGGTATTGCCTAAGCTTTGCCAATGGCCGACTTCTTCTTCGAGGAGGTTGAACTGCTTTTGGAAGCTGGCCATCATCTTGGCGGCAAAGCTGAAGGACTCGTCGATGAGCATATCGGGCACGGATTGGGCCATAAGGGACAAGACGATTTGAGGAACTTTTCGTTCCGGCGAGACCATATTTTTCCACGACGCCAGGACGCCCTTGTAATCGTCCGATTCTTTGAGAATCTTTTTAAGGCCGTCACGGACCCGGTTCGGTTCATCCCAGATGATGGTCCCTTCTTCGACGTAATCAAGGATGGTATATTCCTCATCGTCCGCCGTCGTCAGGGACACGGGCAAAATCCGCGCCCGTTCGGCATCATACAGCGACTTTTGGCTGTCGACGTCGAAGGCGCGGATGCTTTCCAGTTCATCGCCAAAGAAGGCCAGGCGCAGGGGTTGCGGTTCATTGACGGCAAAGACGTCGACAATGTCGCCGCGGACGGAAAAATGGCCTCGCCGTTCAACCATGTCAACCCGTTCATAGCCGGCGTCTACGAGGTGCTGCAACAAGTCATCGCGATCGTATTCTCCTTGGATTTCGACGTCGATGGCCGCATCGTCGATGCGCTGGGGAGCCATGACGTACTGTGCCGCTTCTTCCGGCGCAGCCAAGACGAGGACCGGATCCCCCTGGCGCAGACGGCCCAGGGCTTCCATCTGCCGAGCCATCCGGTCGATACTTTTAGCCGTCGTCGTAAAGACGGCCTTATCGACGACGGGAAAGTCGAGAACCTTTACGTCAGGCGCCAAAAAGGCCAGGTCCGCCTGCCAGGCCGCCGCTTGTTCCCGCGACGGGACGACGAGGACGACCTGACGGGGGTCTTCGTGCAGCACCTTAGCGACCAGAGCGCTCTTGACAGAGCCGCTGAGGCCGTAGATGCTGTGACAGCCGGGCTTTAAAAAGGCCTCCCCGGCGGACCGGATATTTTCATCTTGATTCATCCATTGAAAGAATTGCTTCATGCTTTTTTACCTCATGACAAAGGGGGCTTTAGTTTCCCAAAGCCCTCGATAATTATCATCATACTTGCGTGTTTTTTATTATATCATAGTTCATTCGTCCCGACTAGGCACATTATCGTCCCGCCGCGCCCTGCATGATAAAGGCTTCCCGTTCCTTACGACTCATCTTGAGGAGGCTCTTTTCTTTCAGGGTATCTTCATAAGACGGAGCGGCATCGCCTTCCATCCGCTTTTCCACATCGCGGCGGATCTGAGGCAGCATGTCGTAGAGGTGCTGACCCGGGCAGTCCGTACTGTTGACGTCACGGTGACCGACGATGGTCGCTGCACTCGGCGTGATTTCATAAATCTTGCACAACCAGGCAACGAGGCCTTCTAAGGCGTGGAGCTGAGCCGGCGTGGGAATTTCTTTATCGAAGTTGCCCGTGACGTTGATGCCGACAGTGTGATAGTTCTGCCCTTGGGCATGGGCTCCGACCGTCGCTAAGGGGCGTCCCCGTTCGATGGTCCCGTCTTTGCGGATAACGTAATGGTAGCCGATGCCGGCCCAGCCGTTCGCTAAATGGGCTCGGTGAATGGCAGCCGCCGACGTATCGCCGTCGGGAATGCCGACGTGGTGGATGACGATCATGTCCGTCTTGGGCCGCAGCAATAAGGGTTCATTGAAGCGGAAATTCGTTTCCTTAATAGCCATCGGTTCGGCCGGGGCTGCATCCGTTGCCGGATGATAGGTCCGCAGGACGCCGCGGGCTCCGGCAGGCTTCGCATCCCGTGGTACACTGCTCACGGCGACGGGCTGAAGTTCTGAGGATTCGCCGTCTGTCAAAGATTTGGCAGGGGTATCCCCTTTCGTCCCCTTCTTTTCGGACGACGATTTTTTATCGACGCCCTTTTTCTTTACCGTCGCCTTTCCTTTTTCAGTAGCCGCCTTCGTTACGGACTGATTCGAATCGGAAACGGCACCGACCGTATAGGCCGCTTCGATGTCCGACGGCGATGCCGCCAACGACAGGCTTGAAAAACCAAAAGCCAGCCACAGCGCAACGGCCAGGGCTGACAGGGTCTTGCTTTGTTTCATGATTTAGTACACTTCCCCATGATGATTTTGAATGTGTGCGACCAGGCGGTCCCACAAAGCCTGCGGCTCGGGATGACCGTACGTGCCGAGGGCAATATGCGGCTTAGCCCGGCCGTGGTAGTCGCTGCCAATGGTCGCCATCAGGCCGTGTTCATCGGCAATCCGGCGGTAAAAGGCAGCCGTATCGTCATCGTGATAGCTGCAGTAAGCTTCGATGCCGTCCAGACCGAGGGCGATGAGGGTTTCCGTCAAAGGACGGTTCTGCTTCATATTGGCTCCGGGATGGGCCAATACGGCGGCGCCGCCCTGATTGTGAATGATATCGACAGCCTTTGAAAAATCCATGAAGGTCATGGGGATGAAGGCCGGTCCCCCCTGACCGCAGATATCCCAGCCGAAGTTGACATAGGGCGCAGCACTGCGGCTGCCGCCCGGCCGATAGGGTGCCAGGACGGGGCAGTCGGCATTGCGCGGGTCCGAAAGGGCAACGCGAGCGATGTGAACCGACGCGACGACACCACTGGTACAAAGTTTCCAAATGGCGTCGCGGTCGAGGACGATGCCTAAGGCTTCGACGGCGTCGAGCACTTTGTCGGACACGACTTTTCGTTGGCCGTACACATCCTTTTCAATCGCTTCAAATACGGCGGCATCGGGATGAATCCCATAGCCTAAGAGGTGAAAGTTCTTCCCCTCATGCTGACAACTGATTTCAATGCCCGGTATGAGGCGCAGTCCCATCCGGGACGCTTCTTCCCGTGCTTCGGGAATGGCCCGGGTGGAATCGTGGTCGGTGACGGCCACGGCCTGTACCTTCGCGTCAGCGCACTGACGTATCAAGTCGGCCGGTTCAAACTGACCGTCCATGCTGTATTTTGTATGCATGTGCAAATCAAGCCATGTTTCCATACTCTACACTCCCTCTCATTTAAATGTCGCCCTTATTATACTACGCATGACGGCGCCGTGCCAGTAAGAAGTAAGTAAGATATGGGCTTATCCGCGAGTCAGTTTATAAATGAGGGCGTTGCAGATAGCAGCGGCAATGGTGCTGCCCCCTTTTCGTCCTTTAGCGACGATATAAGGGACGCCGGCTTCCATGATGACGTCTTTGGCGTATTCGACATTGACGAAGCCGACGGGAACGCCGATGATGAGGGCCGGCGCGATGCGTCCTTCATCGATGAGTTCTTTCAGGCGCAGAAGGGCTGTCGGCGCATTGCCGACGGCGATGATGAGCGGTCCCGTAAGACCGGCGGCCTTATCCATCGAGGCCTGAGCCCGCGTCGTCCCCTGTTCCCGGGCCGCAGCGGCTACGTCGTCATCAGCCATGAAGCAGACCTTTTGGCAGCCCAGTTTCGTAAGACCGGGCTTACTGATGCCCATACAGGCCATATTGGTATCGGTCACGATGGTGCAGCCGCCTTTCAAGGCTTCTAGGGCCTTCGTTACGGCACCCTCGCTGAAGCGCAGGTTGCGGACGTAATCGAAGTCGGCGCTGGTGTGAACGACGCGCTTGATGATGTCCTTTTCATCGGGCGGAAGCTCAATCGGCCCCAGTTCGCTTTCAATAATTTCCATGCTGCGGCGTTCGATGTCGGCCGGTAAAATATGTTCTATCTTCATACAGATTCATCCTTTCTGAAACGACCTCGATCCCGGCAGGCTTTGACGAAGTTAGCCGCCCAATCCGGATTTCCGAGGAAATGGAGGTGGAGATAACTGGCGGCTAAGGTTTCACCGGCCACGCCGCCGGGCCAGGAACGCCGACTCCCGGCCTTATAGGCCGTAAAGGCCTCCCCTTCCAGAGAACTCTTGGAATAATGGAATTCATGGGCCGGTATGGTGTCACCGGCCTTACAGAGGAGGTTGTCTTCTTCTGCCTGTAAGGTCACGTAACCGAAGTGCTGAAGGGACGTCGTCATAAAGGTCTCACCGGGAACGGCACCGACCCAAGCCCAAAGCTTCCCGTCGTCGCCGCGAAAATACTGATGGAGATACATGAAGCCGCCGCATTCGGCAAAGCAAGGCAGTCCGCCTATCAAGGCCTGTCTGATCTGGCCGCGCAGGCTTTCGTTAACTTCAAGTTCTCGAGCGTAAAGTTCGGGATAGCCGCCGCCCACATAAAGACCGTCGCAAGGCGGCAGAACCTCATCGTGAAGGGGGCTGAAAAAGATCAATTCGGCCCCGCAGCGGCGAAGGACGTCCAGGCTGTCTTCGTAGTAAAAGCAAAAAGCCTCGTCACGGGCCACGGCAATGACAGCCTGTCGTTCCGTCTCCCCTTCTTTTCCCGCTTCCAATGCGTCTCCTTCGGCAAGGGGCGAGGCTGCCCGGGCCAGGGTTAACAGGCCGTCGAGGTCGATATGCATTTCAGCCGCGTCCGCCAGGCGCTCCATAATAGCCTGAAGGTTCTGTATTTCTCCGGCCGTCACTAATCCCAGGTGGCGACTGGAAAAGGCGCAGTACGGAAGATCCGGAAGGGCGCCTAAAGCCGTAAGGCCCGAGGCCTTTTCCCAAGCGTCCTTAAAATGGGCGTATACCATGGGTTTTATGCGGTTTACGATAAAGCCGACGATATGGCTGTCCGGATAAAAATCGGCCATTCCCTTTAAGACGGCACCTAAGGAGAGCCCTGCCCCACGGCCGTCGACGACAATTACGACCGGTGTATCGGTAACGGCAGCAACGTCATAGGCACTGGCTTCGTGACCCCTTCCGACACCGTCGTAATAGCCCATGGCCCCTTCGATGAGAACCAGGTCAGACTTTTCTCCATGACGGCAAAGAAGCTGCCGGGCCGCTTGGGCTCCTTTTTCGCCGCGGCCGAAGAGAAAGAGATCGAGGTTATACGACGGAGTGTGAAGGACGCGGCGGTGGAACATGGGATCGATATAGTCCGGGCCGGACTTAAAGGCTGTCAGGGACAATCTGCGTTTTTTTAAAGCCTGCAGCAGGGCACAGACGACGGTCGTCTTGCCGCTGCCGCTTTTGGGAGCCGCGATTAACAGCCGCGGAATCGTGGATCGATGCGCCATAGGAACCTCCTTTATAAGACCGTCAGGAAACATGGGAACGGCGGACAATGGTTACAATAAAAATCGGATTCTGGGCCATCATGAGATGGCTGGCGCCGACTTTTTGACTGCGGGCCGCGCTGACCTGAGTAATATCGAGATCATACTCGGGATGCGATCCGTAGTAGGTCGTAAGGGCCGCCAAGGTCTCGATGGTAATGGCCGTGACGACGACGGCACAGGCTTCATTTTTCCGGTAGACCTCGTCGAGGATGGCTACGAGCCTCCCCTTGGTACCGCCAATAAAGACATAGTCCGGCGGCGTTTCCACATCCTTCAGCCGCGCGCTGGCATCACCGGACACGACGGTGACATTGGCCAAATCAAAATGGGCGATATTTTGCTTCAAGACCCGCAGGGCATCGTCGTTTATTTCAAAGGCATAAACCCTTCCAAAGGGCGCCTGCAGGGCCAGTTCCACCGTACAGGACCCGGTACCGGCACCGATATCGTAGACGACGGCATCGGCAGCCGGTGCCAGTTTCGACAAGGCCACGCTGCGGATTTCCTGTTTGGTCATGGGCGCCTTACCCCGCAAAAAAGCCTCGTCGGCAAGACCGTGTACAGGGCGCTGCCAAGGACGGGCGTCGTCATTTTCAATCATCATGACGGCTAAGGCGTCGTCCCCTCTTTCCGTAAAGTCAGCAGCCGTACCGCGAAGGATGACTTCGTCGTCATAAGAGAGATTACAGCCGATGGCAACCCGCACGGCTCCAAGCCCTCTGTCACAGAGACTGCGGCAGAGGGCAGACGGTGATTCGCTGCCGCCGGTGAGGACGAAGACCTTGGCATGCTGGCGTACAGCCGGAATAAGCGGTTCCTGCCGACCATGGCGGCTGACGATGAAGACGTCATTCCAAGATGTCTCCAAGGCGGCGGCAAAGTAGACCAGACTGCTGATGCCGGCGATACGGATCACGGTGCAGTCCGGGATGTTCTTCAATAAGGCTGCCAAGCTGAAAAAGCCGACATCCCCCGATACTAAGACGGCCATAGGCCCATCCGCATCCGTCCGCGACGCCGCCAGGCGGCAGATTTCATCGCGCCGATAAGTCCGGACCAATTCTTTCCCCGTCCCCTCAAAGGGTTCCAGCATCCGCTTGTCGCCGACGAGAAGGGTCGAGGCTTCGATGGCACGTTTGGCTTGTACGGTCAAAAGATTCGGGTTTCCCGGACCGGTGCCGATAACATAGATATGCATATAACGTCCTTTCCCTGACGAAATAATCTCCCTGTCAGCGTTCAATGATGATGACCGTCGCCCCCGTTCGTTCGGCCCCTTTCAGTTTCTCTTGGAAGCCGCCGGTGTGGCCTGAATTTTTAGTGACGACGTAGCGGGCCCCGGTCTCTTTAAACATGGCCGCATTGAGGTCCGCCGAGAAAGGCCCCTGCATGCAGATCAGGCGCGCCGGCGGGTAGCCCAAATCCAAGGCCCGTTCGAGGGAGGCCTTGACCGGTAAAATACGGGCATAGACTCGATTTTCATAGCCCGGGATCTTGGCAAAGGCATCGAGGTTCTTACTGCCCGTCGTCAAAAATACGTTCCCTTCCGTATGACTCAGGACTTCGACGGCTTCGTCGACGGTGCGAACGGCAATGGTGCGGCCATCCGTCCGGTACGTTCCGGCCCGGCGGTTGATGCGGCGATAAGGGACACCGGCCTTTTGGCAGGCTGCCTTGATGTTGTCGGTGACGACCGTCGCATAGGGATGGGTGGCGTCGATGGCAAGGCGTATCCCTTTGTCCTTCAAAAATCCTTCCATCTGTCCCTCATCCATTCGGCCTTCCAGGACGGTCACATAAGGACTTTTCGGCAATAAGGACGCGCCGTAGGCCGTCGCTACGGAGACGAAGGCTTTGACCTGAAAGCGTGCGGCGTAACCGGCCAGTTTCCGCCCTTCCGTCGTCCCGCCGGCAATCCAAACGGGGCCAATCATAGTCGATAGCCTCGAGGCGTGACTAACTTGCCGTTTAAGACCTTAGTCTGGCTGTTGCCGATAAAGACCGTGCAGAACATATCAAGGTGCTGCGTCCGCAGTTCCCCCAAGGTGAGAATCTTGACCGCTTGGCCATCGCGGCCGATATTGCGGACGATGCCTGCCGGCGTATGGGCCGACTGATGGCGCAGGATGATGTCACAAGCCTTTTCGAGGTAGTCAGACCGCTTCTTGCTGGCCGGGTTATAGAGGCAGATGACAAAGTCCCCGGCTGCAGCGCAGTCCAGGCGGTTTTCAATCTTATCCCACGGCGTCAGAAGATCGCTCAAGGAAATGAGGCAGGCGTCGGCAATGAGGGGCGCCCCCAAAAGAGCGGCACCGGCACTGGCAGCGGTGACGCCGGGAATGACTTCGATGTCAACGTCCGGCGTATCGGCAGCCACTTCGTGCATGATGCCGGCCATGCCGTAGATGCCGGCGTCACCGCTGGAAACGATGGCCACCTTCTGCCCCTCAAGGGCTCGTTCCAAGACCAAGCGGCAGCGAGCCACTTCCTGAGTCATGCCGGTGACGACAAATTCCTTGTCAGGAAAATAGCTGCGAATCAAATCGATGTATGTATGGTAGCCGACGATGCAGTCGCAGCCTTCGAGGACAGCCTTGGCCTCCAAGGTCATGCCCTGTTCAGAGCCGGGACCGATGCCGACGACGTAAATATGTGGTTTCATGAAATCACATCCTTCTAAACATTTAAAAATCGGAGTATATACGATTCACAGGCAACGGCCACGGTGATACCCTGACCGGCCTTTTTGGAAACGACGAGCTTGCCGCCGCCACTTGCCTTGACGGCCGATCGTTCACAGACATTGTCCGTCCCGACGGCCTGTCGGACAAAATCCGAAGCCGTAAACGTGCCCGGCACAGCGTTGAGCTCGTCGGCCGTAAAGAAGCGGATAGGCCATGACCGCTCTTTAGCAAAGGCCAAGAGCCCCGTTTCATCCCGCTTGACGTCGAGGCTGCTGACGTCCGCCACGGCCTCTTTCGAGAGGTTGGCCTCTTTAAGGGCCGATGAGACGGCATTTTCAATAGCCGAGGATGAGGTTCCGCGGCGGCAGCCGATGCCGACATGGAGAATAGCCGGTCTTACCATGACGGAAGTTTGAAAAAGGGACAGGTTCTCTTTCGTCGTCACAATCAACCCCGTTTCACAATCCGTCGTCATGACCAAGCCCGGCGGCAAAGGACCTTCAATGGGAAACTCACTGTACAAGCCAGCCCTTCCCCTTTCCAGAAGACCCGCAGCAAAGGCCTTGGCCTCCGTCAGAGAAGACAGGCGCAGACCGGCCTTTGCGGCCCATTCATCGACGGCAAATAAGGCATTGACGTCGGTTGCCGTCGTAATGACGGCCTGTCCCCCTATGGCCTCAGCCACTTGCCGGGCCCATTCATTGGCTCTGCCAATATGACCGGACAAGATGGGAATGACGAACTGCCCTTTTTCGTCGATGACGATAACCGCCGGGTCCTGATCCTTTTTACGGATAAAAGACGCAATAGACCGCACGGCGATGGCCGCTGCCCCGACGAAAAGGAGGAGCCGTGCCGATTGAAAAGCCCGGCCCGTTTCTTCCCGCAGAGACGGGTCGAAGGAGACGGCCGGCGGTATGGCAAACTTCGCGAGCGTCGCCCGGCGGACCTGCCAGCCATTTTGCTGAAGGAAGGCTGCTGCTCTACCGCCAAGGGCCGTTCCGGCTTTGGTAAAGGAAAAAACAACTGCGTTCACGACCTGTCCCCCTTCTAAAAAAATCGGTGCCTCTGCAATCCGTTAATATAAACCAAAGATATTATACCATATTTATACCGATATCGGTGTATGGTGTGTACCGATATCGGTATCGCACCCCCTCTTTCCCGGCACATCCTTTCCACCAACGAAAAGCCTGAGATTCTATGTTTTGGCAGCAAAAAAATTCCGAGCAGCCCGTCGAGGTTGCTCGGAACAAAAAATCTCTTTTTTTATTATCTTTTCCCTAAGGAATCGATTTATTCCTGCCGGATTTTTTCTTACTGCTGCTGCAGCCAGTTCAAGACGTCGTTGTCGCTGGCCCCGCCATTGAAGCGGACACCGGTCTGCCAATCGCCGGTGCCTGCTGCCTTGGCCAGGTTCTGACCGCTGTCCCCGAGGGAGCTTGCCGCTGACGTGCAGAAAGGAATGACCTTTTTGCCGCTGAAGTTATGACCTTCCACGAAGGTGTAGACGACATGCGGCGCCTGCTGCCACCACAGGGGGTAGCCGATGTAGACCGTATCGTAGGAATCCCAGTCGGCGACGTCGCCTTCATAGGTCGGCCGCAGCTGAGGCTGGGCGTGTTCGCGAACGACGCGGCTGTTGTCGTCGCGGTAGTTGAGGTCGCTGTCGGAATATGGCTCGGTCGGCTTGATTTCAAAGACCGTCGCATTTTCATGGTTGGCAATCGTTTCGGCCACGCGTTTCGTATTGCCTGTTGCCGAGAAGTAGACGACTAAGACCTTTCCTTGAGAAGCGGCAGCCTTAGCCCCGTCCGATGCCGGCTGTGCCGCCGTCGTCCCCGTACTGCCGCAGGCCGTAAGGGTCACTAAGGCGACAGCCATCAATAAACCGCTCATGATTTTTTTCCACATACCAAAATCCCCCTTGTCCGATAATAAAATTATTTATCTAAACCTTGTTTATGGAGCCAGGCTGCGATGGCGTCGGCCACTTCCTCGTTATTGAGGTCGGACATCATGAAATGGGTGTTGCCCTTGATGCCGATATCGGGCAGGCTGACGACTTCCACATGGCCGCCGTACTGATTGACCAGGGCTTCCCATTTCTTGGCCAGATTCCAGCGGATGCGCCAAGTGTCTTCGCCCCAATTGGCCACCGGTGTATCGCCTTTCGGGATGTTGTCTCCATAATAGACGACGATGGGAATCTTAGTCAGTTTCATGAAATCATCCATGGAAACGGCCGTCCCCTTAGTCGGGAATGGGCTGGTCGTTTCTTCGACAGGCGGAACCATCCCTTCCGGGAAGGGGAAGGTGCCCGGTTCCAAAGCGATGACGCCTTTTACGTGGGACGAGGCCATGGCCGTTTCCCAGCCGGGACCGCCGCCGGCCGAATGAGTCATCAAGACGCCGTCGCCGACCTTATCGAAGACAGCCGTCATGGCGGTGGCGACGACATGGCCGTCAAAAGCCCCCGTGTCCGGTGTCATAGCCCGGAAAAACTGGTCCTGTGAAGCGGCATCTTTGGGGAAGGCTACGTTGTCGTTATAATCAGGCCACTGGCCGATGCGGAAGTTGTTGAACCAAAGTTGGTCGTCCGGACGGGCGCTGATTGAAGTCGGGACGGTAGAACGGCCGGCCCGTCCCCGCCGCGGTTCGTCGACGAGATAGGTCTTGTACCGTTTTTCCAAAAAGATATTCTGGAAGCCGTCGCGGCCGTCGGGCGTCGTTTCCCAAGTCTTGGCCGACTGACCGTAACCGTGAAGGAAGACGAGGGCCGTACGGCGGGCATTCTTCGGTTCCTGATAAAAGACGTAGGCGTGGTCGCCATGCAGGGTTTCGCCGGCATTGTTGGTCGGTTCCGTCGTCCCCTTATACTCGCCCGGTGCCGTAACCACGGTCCCTCCGGCCAAAAAACTTCCCTGGTCGACGATCGTCACGGGCTTCATGGCAAAAGACGAACCGGTAATCAGTGTCGCAGCCAAGATAGCTGCCGCAGTCATTCTCATCTTCATAAGGTACCTCCTTTTAGTGAATAAAATTGGTAAAAATCGGGGCTTCCCGTTCCGGAAGGGACACGCCGGCATTTCTAGCCGCTTCCTGACAGCGCAGCATATAGGCCATATTGCGGCCTAAAACCCGCAGGGTATACAGGCCTTCCTTATCTTCTAGGACTTCTTCCGGTGCCGCGCCATGGACTTCATTCCAGTAGCGCGACGAGACGATAGGCATTTCCTGCAGGGTGAAGTATTTATTCATCTGGTCAAAAGAGACGGTCGTCCCGGCCCGGCGTGCCGAAATGACGGCCGCTGCCGGTTTCAAATAAAAGGCCTTATTGCCGTTTCCGTTGGCTTCGGCATAAAAGACGCGGTCCATGAAGGACGTCATATTGCCGGCCAGGGCCGCATAATGGACGGGTGAGCCGAAGACGAAGCCGTCCGCCGACAAGGCCTTTTCCCGAAATTCATTGACGATGTCGGGAATGACGCAGCGCCCGATTTCTCGGCACTTATGACAGGCCATGCAGCCGCCAATCGGTTTGACACCAATCCAAAAGAATTCCGTTTCGATATCGAGCTTTTCCAAGGTCTGAGCCACTTCCTGAAGGGCCGTATAGGTACAGCCTTCTTTATGAGGCGAGCCGTTTACCAATAATACTTTCATGGTCATATCCTCTTTCCATCACCTCAACCTGACTCCATTATTACACTATAAACCTTGGTGTCGAGTCCAAGTCAAGGGAACATATGTCTTTTTTATTATAAATTGAAAAATTCGGTCTCTCCGACGAACCGTCGGAAAGCGATCAGCCCCGAACGACCGTGCCGCCAAAGACGGACGACATCTGTATCTTATCCAGGGCTTCATCAATTTGGCGTACTTCATCAGCCGTCAGTTCGATGTCCGCGGCTGCCCCGTTTTCTAAGAGACGATTCGGGTTGGTCGTTCCCGGAATAGGTACGATCCACGGCTTTTTAGAAATCATCCAGGCAAGGGACAATTGTGCCGGCGTAGCATTCTTGGAGGCAGCCAGGTCCTGGATCCACTGCAAAAGGGCCTTGTTTTCTTCGATAGCATCGGCCTGGAATTGGGGCATATTCCGGCGGTAGTCCGTATCGGGATCAAATTGAGAATTCGCATCGTACCGAGCCGTCAGGAAACCGTTAGCCATGGGCGAAAAGGCAACTAAGCCGACCTGCAGTTCTTCGAGGACCGGGAACATTTTTTCGTACCAGCGGGCCATCATGGAATAGCGGTTCTGTACGGCCGTGACCGGGCAGACGGCATGGGCCCGGCGCAGGGTGTCTGCGTCGACTTCGGACAGGCCCCAGTGAAGGATCTTCCCTTCCCGGATGAGGTCAGCCATGACGGCAGCTACGTCTTCGACGGGGACCTTGGTATCCTGGCGATGCTGGTAATAGATGTCGATATGGTCGGTCTGAAGGCGTTTCAAAGAGTCTTCGACGGACTTGCGGATAAGTTCCGGACGGGCATCGGGCACGATGGGCTTATTGGGCTCGGGCGACGTCATATCGAAGTGGATGCCGAATTTGGTGCCGATCTGGATCCGGTCGCGGAAAGGCTTCAAGGCTTCTCCCAACAAGGTTTCGTTTGCGTGGGGATCGTCCGGTGTCCCATAGACTTCGGCCGTATCGAAGAAGGTATAGCCGGCATCGACGGCCTTGGCCAATAATTCTGTCATGTCCTTAACATCTTTGGGCTGGCCGTAGCCGTGACTCATGCCCATGCAGCCTAAGCCGACGGCCGATACGGTAAAATCTTTTCCTAAGGTGCGAGTTTTCATAAAAATCCTTCCTTTCTTCATAACATAAAATATCACAAAATTTATATGAGTTATCCTCTCTCCCTGCTTCAACCAAGGCCGGTGACGACAGCGACGATTGGCATGGTAACCACGGCAGCAGCCGTCGTCAAGGCAATGCCCTCTACGGAGACAGGATAGGCATCTTTATTATAAACGGCTGCCAAGAGGGGAATGATGTTCCCTGACGGCGTCGCCAGTGCCGCCATGCAGACGGCCAGTAAATACGTATTATCCACGAAGCGGCCGAGAATTAAGGTCAGGACGATGGGAATGACGACCATCTTGATGATCGTAAAGGCGATGATGCGGCCGTTTATCATGCCCTTCCACGCCGTATCGGTCAGGAAAGAACCGAGGAGCATCATGGCCAAAGGCGCCGTCATACTGCCGAGCATGGTAATCGACTGGGCCAGTATATACGGCAGCTCGATGCCGCTCAGGTAAAGGATGATGGCCAGGATGCAGGCGCCCATGCCGGTATTGGCCAAACTCTGCCAACGAAAGGGTTCTTTCTTGTCAGAACTGCCTTTGATGGTCTGGATAACATAAGAGAAAAAGAGAATATTAAAAGGAATCAAGAGGACGGTCATATAAATGAGGGCATCTTTCCCGTAAATGCCGTCAATCATGGGAACGCCCATGAAGCCGATATTGGTGAAGATGATCATGACATTGACGATGCCGTAGTGTTTCTTGGGATAGCGAAGGATCCGCGGCAGGATCCAGGCACAGGCCATGAGCAAAACCAGCATGGCCAGGATGACGCCGAAGGCATAGGCCAGTTCCGCCCCTTCAATGCGGGCCCCTTGCCGGTGACTCCCGATAAGATGATGGCCGGATAAGCAATGTTGACCACCAATTTCGTAATCTGCGGCTGATTGGCCGGCGTCAGGATCTCATAGCGACGGGCCAAGGCGCCGACGGCCATGAGCAGGACGAAAATAATCATTTGTTGTAAAATAAGCATCGGTTCCTCATTCACCTTCCTACCAGGCTTCTTCAAAGATGGCCAAGATTTCATCGCCATCGAGGTGCTTGTAGCTTCCCGGGGAAGCGACACAACCGGAAGCTATACGGGGCAGCCAATCTTTTTGGTCGTCCGTCATGCCCAGTTCCCGCAAGGTCGTCGGCAGGCCGATTTCCTTTACAAAAGAGGCCAAGGCTTCGACGCCGTCGTTAGCAAGTTCGGCCGTTGTCTTCCCTTCCGGGGAAATGCCCCAAACTTCGCTGGCAAAGCGGGCGAATTTTTCCGCCCCTTCAACTTTAATGTGGCGGTAATAGACCGGCAAGAGGACGGCCAGGCCGCAGCCGTGGTTGCAGTCCGTAAAAGCCCCCAGGGAGTGTTCTAAGATATGGCCTTGGAAATCGCCCTTCTTTCCCAATTTGAGAATCCGGTTTTCAGCCATCGTCGAGAGCCAGACCAGGTTGCTGCGAGCTTCGTAGTCTTCGGGATTTTCAATGGCCTTACGAAGGTTGCGGACGACGCTCTTCATGAGGGCTTCATTAATGCTGTCCGACACATTATCGATATCGGGGGCGCTGAAATAGGTTTCCATCATGTGCGTAAAGGAATCAAAGGCGCCGGAAACCATTTGCAGTTTAGGAACGGTGTAGGTATAAAGCGGGTCGAGGAGGGCAAATTGAGCGTTGAGGGCCGGGTAATCGCGGCCGGTCTTAACCTTTACGTCTTCGTTGGTAATGACGGCGCCGCCGTTCATCTCACTGCCCGTCCCGGATACGGTCATGACAATGCCTAACGGAATAGGTTTGACGTCGACGGTGCCGGCCTTAGCCCAAAAATCAGTCCACACGTCACCGTCATAGACGGCAGCCAGGGACACGGCTTTGCAGCAGTCCATGACCGAACCGCCGCCGACAGCCAAGATGAGGTCCACGTCCTGTTCTTTGGCGATTTTCGCCCCTTCGAGGACCTTGGCATAGGTCGGATTGGCCATGATACCCGAAAATTCGACGACGTCCTTTTCGGCCTTGGTCAAAATCGCCATGATTTCATCGTAAATGCCGGTCCGCTTAATGGAGCCGCCGCCATAGGCCACCATGACCGTCTTCCCGTAATGGGACAAGAGTTCCGGCAAGTATTGACCGACGCAGCCTTTTCCAAAATAGGCTTTTGTACTATTTTCAAAAACAAAGTTTTCCATTTCATCGTCTCCTATCCAATATCTATCTATAAACAGCCAAGAGGCTGTGTAAAAGCAACAAAAAGTATCGAACCTTCCAAAAGGGCTTACAAACGGGGCTGTCCCGGCCTTCACCTCAGGTACAAATTTATCTTATCATTCGGTATTAACTACCGGTCAAGTCTTCTTTGAAAACTTTTTCTAAAAACATGCCTTCGGCCGAAAATCCTGTTGAAACCTCCTCATCCTCTCCTATTCTCTTGTCAGTCAGAACGGCTTTGAACGCCCTCTCCCGAAACAGGGCCGGCAGATGATTTGGGAGAAACGGAAAGATTTTCCTTATGGTCATGACTTCCGAATAGAACTTGAGGTTCGGTGTAAAAATAAGGTATAATAATTATGTATTTTATGTAAAAAAAGGAGACTACACGCTATGTCAAAAAAAATGATGTCTATTGCCATCCTAGCCTCCCTGGCAATGGCCCTGCCCATCGGCGCAGATGCCAAAGAACGTTTTTCCAGCAGCCATGAACCCTTCTCAGCGGAAATGGCCAGCCGATCCGAAATGGACGCCTATCGGAAAGATTTGGACACCTATGTCCGCGACGTCGATAAACAGATTGACGAACTCCTGGCCCGGCGGAGAGACGCCGTCGACCAGTACAACAAGGCCGTCCACACGTACAATACGGAAACCTTCTTCCATCAGGATACCCTGCCTTACTATCCCCATTACCGCCAAGCCGGCCGTCGCGGCACCTATCATCACCACGGTCCGTGCTATGCTGCCCAGCGGGAAAAAACTCCGGAAGAGCGCCAACGCGACCGGATCGACACCTTTATCGACCATATGATGGACTGGGGCGACTGACAAATCGGCGTATCGATTCGTACCGGATAGAGACTGATTTATGTATCCGAAATTCGCCTTCTGATTTTTTACGACAAAAAGCCACTGACGACTGATTTAGTCATCAGTGGCTTTTTCAGATGCCCGTAACCAACGGACCAAGAACTCTATCTGTGGAAAAGGATGTTTCACCGATTCCCCCTGACTCAGTCTCCATGACGGTGACAGAAAGCGTTCCCACTCATCTAGGAGCCGGGCTCAGCCATTTTTCTCTGTTTGACAGTATGTCCCGGAGGGCCCGACACTTCGACGGTAATAACCGTCGATTCGCCCGTCGGCACCCACTCGATGACCTTTACGGACCCGTTGGGAACTTCTTTCTGCCAGTCATTGAGCCATGACAGGATCGAGGCAAAAGGACCTTCCATCATCAGGGTCTGGCTATCGCCCTGTCGGGCCTGGTGCCACGACAAGAGGGTCAGTCCATGACTGTCGATCAGATTTGAAACAGCCCCTTCCATATCGACAGCACTCCCGTCCGGCACCGCTGCGGAAGCCGAAAAATCTTTATGGGCATAGACTTGAAGCTGGCTGCGAAGACTTTTCCATGCTGTAAAAGATTGATACGACATCCAAGCATACCCCAGAGAGAGCCCCGCCAATAGTAAGGCTGCCAGAATCCACGACGGTGACCACACCCGCCCTTTAAGAATTTTTTTCATGACAACTCACTTCTAAGGAAAAAGGGACGGCTTCGCCGCCTTTAGGCTGCATGCGGGTCACAGCCGCTTGATACCGCCCGCCGGCCTGTAAATAGCCCTGCCATTTTCGGGCCCCGTCGGGAGTCGCTGTCAAGCCTTCGATGACGGCTCCCCTGTCTCGGCCGCTGACCTTGGTGACAACGACCGTATCCGGTTTGGAAAGGGCCAGATCCACGAACAAGACAGGCCAGGAAAAAGACGTCTCCTGCCGTTCTTTGGCCTGTCGTTCGACCAAAGCCTGCCCCTCTCGGATCCGGTCGTTATGGCCTTTGATTCTCTCTTGGATCGGATAGAGTACCCTTTCATAATACATTTTCTCTTGGGCGATTTGGTATTGAAAAAAAGTTCCGCCTGCCAAAAAGAGTCCGGCCAATCCCAAGAGTCCCAGCGTAAGGGGCTTTCCCCAAAGGCATCGAGGCTGCCGGTATGCCGGCGGTATCAAGTTGCATTTCACGCTCACCACGCTCCCTTACAGCAGAATCAAGGACGCCGTCGCCTGAGACAGTCCATACTGTTCCATGACCTGAGCAACGGCCTTCGACGGCGACAAGGGGCGGCCTTCCGTCTCCCCGTCTTCCTGCCACATAAAAGGCGAAGCCCCTTCTGAAAGAGGCGCACCTTCTTGCAGCTCATAGGCCAGGGGCCGGCCGTTTTGCAGATGTACCGTATGGAGGACCCTTTCATCCCGGAACGATAGGAGGCCCTGCCCCTCCGGTTGGATCCGTCCCAAAAAAGCAGGCAGCAGGTCCAAGGAAACAAGGGCGGCATCGGCATCGACGACGGATTGACACAAAGCCTCGATACAGTCGGCCGGATAGGCGCCGACGATCCAGTCATAGAGCCCGTCTCGATTTTTTTCAGGACAGGCAAGGTCAAAGCCATAGGGCTTCCCATCTTCGTCGAGCAAGCCGGCACCACGAATGAGTTCCCGGGCTTCGGCCGCATCTGCTGTCGCTAAAGGAATAGGCTTCCATATCATATCCGGTCCGCCGACGACGATATGGATACGCCAGCCGGACAGGCCGTAGCGATCCAGTAACAGCGGCATTTTGGCCCGAATTTCATCGGGAGAATCAAGCCAATCCTTTTTCCATTGCCGCTCACATTCCGTATGGCCCTGACAAAAGGCGACGGGACCATACCATTTGCGTGTTTGTTTTAAAACGCGAACCGTCTGCCCCATCAGCCACAGACAGGCATTTCTGCACTGCCGCATACCCTCACCTCTCAATCTCGATAATGAAGCGGCTGCAATTCATACTGACCGTCTTCATGCCGTACTACTTCAAAGAAAAGGCTGCTCGTTTGTTCTAACGATGCCGCTTCATCGACGGCAAGGGCCCGCAAATACCCGCGGTCGCCCTGAACTTCGACAGTGACGGCTTCTCCCTTTTCGGCCAGCTGCGCCGATTGAGGCACGGCCACGGCGTGACGTTGAAAATAAGGAAGTGGATTTTGTTGTACCTCCTGCCATCCTTCTCGGACGGCACTGTCCGCCAAGTAGTGCAGGCGGACTTTCTTTTCATATATGGCAACCATCTGCAGGCTGCTCACGGCCAACAAAGCCGTCGTCATGGCCAGGGACAAGGTCAGGACGGCCATGGCCGTCATCGAAAAAGAAAAGAATCCGTTTCGCATCTTCATCGCCTTCCTTCATTCAACGACGTTACCATAAGCGTAATCGGCAGGGACAGCCCGCTTTCTTCCTCTACGAGAAGAAGGGATACGGCAACGGCCTGCCCTTCTTGAGAAAAGAAGGGCCTTTTGTCGTAAGGGTAAATCAGAATCCGACAGCCCTTGACCGTACCGACACCGCCGGTCAGTGGCTGATACGTCCCGTCATTGAGGCGGACAAAGAGGACGTCCCCGTGCACCAGAAAGCCTTTGCGCCTCCCCTGCGGTGTTGTAAAGCGAATACTGTCGAAAGACACGTCCCATTCCTGACCGTAGACCAATTCTTGGAACAAGGTCGCTTCAATGCTCACGGCCTGACGCAGTAAGGCCTCTTGAATATGGGCCCTTCTATCAAAGCTCACGGTCTGACTCATCAGGGGCAGGAAGGCTGTCACGGCCAATACGACGAAGGTCATGGCCAGCAGCATATCCATCATCATCCAGCCGTTCCTTCGGCGGAATCGGCCCCAGGCGCCGACAGAAAAACGGTTTGCCACCTTCATCGTCCACCTCGACTTCCCATACCGTATACCCTCGTTGCTCGCCATACTGCCGATGCCGGATTCCATAACGATGTCCGGCCACTTCTATCTCATCCGGCAAAGGCAGTCCGGCCTTCCACCGTTCCATGGCCTGACGGCCGACCATGACCGCCTGATAGCGAGAGGCAGCCCGCCGGTGCAGCTCCAGGGCTTGGACGGCAAGGGCTCCGGCGGCAAGCAGCAGGACGGCTCCGATAAAAAAGGCTGCCATGCCGTCAGCCAGGAAGAAAAAGCCGTTCTTCCTACTCGATGCGGATGCGCCCGGTCTGAGCCGCCACGACGATGCGCCGCTCATAGCGCTCATCGTCTGCCGAAACGACGACCACCATTTTATACTTCGGACGGCCGTAAACATCAAACTGCACCACTCCTTTCGTCACCCGTATCCCCGGCGGGTAAGGCCTTTTTTTCTTCACTCGATAGCGATGCTGCAAGACATACCGATCCTCTTGCAGCATCAATTTACAGTAATCTTTGCCGACGTTGTTGCCAAGGCTGTGCTGGCGGGCGATTTCCATATCAAAGACCAACTCCCGCACGAGGCCGTCAAGGGCTTGATGACGGCTGAGGGACTGGCTGCTGCTCAGAGCCAAGGCCAAATAAAGGCCGAGGAGGAACACAGCTGTCAACAGGCCTGTCAGTTGAATAAATCCATTGCGTCGTTTCATAAGCCGAGACCGATACCGAACCACTGAAAGTGAATCTCCTGTGAAAGCCACCAGCCAAAGAGGAGGAAGGGCCCAAAGGGAAGGATGGTCTTCCCCTTTAGGCTCCAACAGAGAAGGGAGATGACCGTCGCGGACAAGAAAGCCGTCACGGTCATCAGCCAGGCCCCTCCCGCCGGACAGCCGATAGAGAGGGCTAAGGCCAGTTTAATGTCACCGCTGCCGATACTGTTCGGCCAGAGGACGTAGAGGAGGAGAAAAAAGAAAATCGTCGCACTGACGGCCATGACCGATGGTCGCACGAGTCCAAGGCCCAAGGACAGGATATTGCCGACTGCCAGGACGACAACGGGAGCATCGGGAATCCAATAGGCTTTGACGTCGGTATAGGTAATGGCGGCCGTAGCCCCAAAAGCCAAGCCGTACCAAAGGCCAAAGAGCTCCATGGCTTAGGTTCCGGCCGGCACGCCTGCGTCGGAATCAGAGGAATAATGCTTATCGTTATAATCGGCAGAAACGACGCCATTTTCGATGCGGTACTCTTCTTTATCCGGCGTCAGCGGCTTAAATTGCAGGTACTGCCGTCCTTGGCCGTCCACCTTGACCAACTCATCGACAGTCGTCGGGAATTCACCGTGGTCGATTTCATAAAGGGCGGCAGCATTGCTGATAGTGCGGATATCGGCCTGTACCTTGGCTTCCTGTGCCGTCTTCGTTGCCGATGTGAACTTCGGTACGGCAAAGGATGCAAAGACCAGGATGATAGAGACACAGATTAACATTTCTAACATAGAAAAACCATTTCGCATAGTCATGATAAGACTCCTTTCAAGAAGTAACGACGGAAGATGCCATATCGAGCAGCGGCAAGAGCAGCGAAAACATCAAAAATCCCATAAAGACGCCGACAATGATCAGGACAAAGGGCCCCAGCCAGCGCTGCAGACCGACCGCCCACCGACGAAGGCGGCTGTCATAATAAACGGCAATGGCCGTTAAGGCATCGTCATATTTCCCGGTCATTTCACCGACGGTGAGCATGGTCTCGATATAGGCCGTGCCATAAGGACTGTCGTGAACAGCCTGGCTGAAGGTCTGTCCCCGTTCCAACCGAAAACGGAGGCAGCGGACGTAGTTTTGAAACGAGAGCGACGGTACGACGGAGCCGGCGCCGGACAGACATTCCAATAAGGGAATTCCACCGGACAACTGGACGGCTAAGATGCGGCTGAAGCGCTGCCAGGCCCACGCCAAAAAGAAGGACTGAACACCGGGAACACGGAGGACGGCTTTTTCCATCGCCAACCGATACGTATCGTCCCGCCAGGCCCGCACCAGGAAGAAACTCATCAGGCTTATTCCCAAAGGGATATAGATGCCATGCCGGCGGAGCCAGCCGCAAACCGAAAGGAGGTACTGCGTCCCCTTGGGGACAGCTACGTTCATCTGCGCCATCATGTCGACGAAGACGGGGATGATGAAGAATACGGCACCTGTCATCAAAAGCAAGAGACAGGCCAATAAGAAGGCCGGATAGGCTAGGGCTCCAAAGAGGACGCGGCGGTCTTTCTCGGCCCGGGTATAAAAATCAGCCAGGACCTGACAGATGGTATCGAGATTCCCCGTCTGTTCCCCTGCTTCGATGAGTCGGCAGGCCAAGGTGGGAAAAGCCTGGCAACGGCGCATGGCCAGCGATGGACGGATGCCCTGCTCCATGTGAAGAGCCGCCGTATGCAAGGCTTGTCGGCGCTTTTTCTTCATATCCGACGTCAATAGTTTCCAAGCTTGGACTAAAGGGACGCCGCTGGTCAAGAGCATCCCCAATTGGCGAAAGAAAAAAGCCAGGCTTTTCCCGTCGAGGCGCGGCGATGGTGAAAACATCGTCACCCTCCTTTCGTCAAACGGACCAAGGCCTGATCCATGGTTCGCATGCCAAGGGCCGCTCCGGTCTGCATGACCGTCGGCAGCTGATGCTCTTTCCCGCTGCGAATGAGCTGGGAAACCGCCGGTGTACGAACCAGGATTTCCCGAGCCACACCCAAGGTTTCCCCGCAGGCAACCAAGCGCTGGGAAAGGACGGCCTGAAGGACCATGGACAGGCGATGGCGGACTTCTTCCTGCCCGTCGGACCCGTAGGCACTGGCAATGCGGCTTACCGTATGGACAGCCGACGGCGTATGGAGTGTCGAAAAGACGAGGTGCCCCGTTTCAGCTGCCGTCAAGGCCGCGTCCATCGTTTCCCGATCGCGCATTTCCCCGATGAGGATGACGTCCGGATCTTGCCGCAGGGCCTGACGGATGCCTTCCTGAAAGGACGGAAAATGGCGGCCCAATTCGCGCTGGGTAATGAGTGCTTTGTCCCCTCTTTCCACGTATTCAATAGGGTCCTCCAAGGTGACGATGTGACAGCGTCGCCGCTCATTAATGCCGTGTAAAATCCGCCACAAGGCTGTCGTCTTACCGCTGCCCGTCGGCCCTGAGACCAAGACCAGCCCGCTCGACAACGTTCCGAGACGGGTCAACAAAAGCTGATCCCGATCTTCCGGGAGGTCTGCTAAAGGATAGAGGAAGCGAATCGCGAGGTGCAACCCGGCCTCTTCCCGACAGACGTGGAGGCGGCAGCGAAGGGACGAATTCCAGGAAAAAGCCCCGTCACCGTCGCGTTCAGACGACCAGCCGATGGTGTGAAGGGCTCGGTCCATCCCGAAGCGGTCTACGGATTCCATAGAAACCGAGGAAAGCCCTGCAGCTACCCGCATCATAGGCGGCCGTCCCTCTTGGAGATGGAGGTCCGAAGCCCGACCGGCAATGGCCCGTTCCATAAGGGCGGTCATGTCCATAGGCCTCGTCCTCCCTCGCAGACACGGCGGAGTTCTGCTTCGTCAGTCAACCCGCTGTCAAGGGCCCGCTGTATGACTGCCGGTAACAAGACGGCGCCGTCACCTTCTGCCGCTGCCGTCAAGGCGGGAAGATCGACACGACGGCGAAGAGCGTCTTTAAAACAGGGCCCGGCCGGCACGACTTCACAGAGGCAAAAGCGCCCTTCATAATCCCCGGAAGCTGTCTTACGGCGAACGAGGCGCTGAGATACGATGCCCGTCAAGGCATCGGCAGCTAAGTAGGCCGGAACGCCCATATCGCTCAAGCGGACGGCCGCTTCGACGGCACTCGGCGCATGAAGGGTACTGAACACGACATGTCCCGTAAGGGCCGCCCGGACGGCAATCTGCGCCGTTTCCCCGTCGCGGATCTCGCCGACGACGAGGACGTCCGGGTCCTGACGCAAGAGGGCCCGCAGCCCGTTTTGAAAGACCATACCGCCTTTTGGCTGCACCTGACTCTGAGACAGGCCGTCGATCAATATTTCTACCGGGTCTTCTAAGGTAGCAATGCTGAGATGCTCATCGTGAATATGGCGAAGGGCGGCGTAGAGGGTCGTCGTCTTGCCGCTCCCCGTCGGACCGCAAATCAGGATCAGCCCCTGCCGGCGGCAGACCAATTTCTCTAAACAGGCCCGGGCTTCGCCGTCCATGCCAAGAGCTGACAACTCCAAGGGCATCCGCTTGCCGTCGAGGATGCGGACGACGATTTTCTCCCCGCGAACCGTCGGCAAGGTGCTGATGCGAAGGTCGAGACGCCGACTTCCCTCATGCCAAACGATGCGCCCGTCCTGAGGCAGGCGCCGATTGGCAATGTCGAGACCGGCTAAGACCTTGATGCGGCTGACGAGGCTGTCAAGGCGCTGGCGAGGCAATTGCCCTGCCGCATGGAGGACCCCGTCTTTTCGCCAGCGGATGCGGACGAATTCATCCAAGGGTTCGATATGAATGTCACTGGCACCGGCCGCGACGGCTTGTTGAAATAAGGCGTTCACATCCATAAAAAAATCTCCTTTCCCTGCCAGCATAGCATGAAAAGGAGATGGTCTAAGGTGATTTAATTGTTTTTTAACGGAAAGGTTTCCGTCCACAGCACATTCTTACCAAGGCTTACCAGCGGCGCCAGACATAACTGACACTGTGCTGAATGACCAGCAGGGCGGGAAATATTTCAATGCGGCCTAAAATCATTAAAAACCCGCAGTATACCTTCGTCCACGCCGGTAGCGATGCCACATCGGTGACACCAAAGAGGGCCATCGTCGAACCGACACTGGAGAGACAGCCGACGGCCATGGCCATGGCCTGAATCGGGGTGACGCCGGCTAAGGAAATGATCAGCATCGATGCAAAAAAGGTCATGATGACTAAAAAAAAGTAACTGAGGACGCGGCTGACAATTTTCATATCGACGGGAACGCCGTCTATTTTCAAAGAAACGACCATATGCGGGTGGAGGGTCCGCTGCAATTCCCGGGAGGTCATTTTAAACAGCACCATAAAGCGCATGACCTTGAGCCCCCCTGTGGACGATCCGATACAGCCGCCGATAAAGGCCAGTAAAAACAGGACATACTTATCAAATTCCGGCCAGGACTCCATCGACGTCGATGCAAAACCACTGGTACTGATAAAGGATAAGACCTGAAAAAAGCCGTAGCGCAGATTATCCCAGCCATCATAGACACCGTAGTGCCAGAGGTGGAAGGATACGACGGCACTGACGCCGAGGAACATCATCAAAAAATACCGCAGTTCGGCGTCGTGCAGAAAGATTTTCAGACTGCGCCGTTCCCAGCCCTTCCAGTACAAGAGGAAGTTGCCGCTGGCCAGGAGCATGGAAAGGGCCGCCGCCCCTTCGAGGGCCCGACTGTCATAGCGGAAAAAATCGAAGAGCGAATCGCCGCCGCTCGTCGACAAGGTCAGAAGGGCTTGATTGACGGCTGCCGTCGGCGAAAGGCCGGCCAGCCAATAGAGAAAGATAGAAAACATCGTAATGGCCAAATAGATGCATCCTACCTTTCGGGCTGCGTCCTGCATACTGGCCACCATAGGACTGAAAGACACGCTTTGATGGACCGATAAGGTCAGGCCGAAACAGCCGCTCACCAAGGGCATGACCGAAACCAGCATGAGGATAAAGTTTAAGCCCCCCAGCCAACCCATGAGACTGTGCCATAAGAGGAGCGACGACGGAAGGGCGGCACCGCCGTCGGCAAGAACGGACGTCCCCGTCGTCGTAAAGGCTGCTGCACTTTCAAAGAAAGCATCGGCCGGCGAGGTAAAGACCCCGGCAATAAGGTACGGCACCATCCCCAACAGGCTCAATGCCAGCCAGACGAGGACCATATACCAGGCACCCTCGCCGGCCCCGACCTGGCGCTTATGATGGCGGCCGCGATAGAGGCAAAAAAACGCTAAGGCCACGGCGGCGATGAGGGAAGGCCCGAAGTATAAGAGTCCCCTTTCGCCCCAAAGAAGGCCGGCTGTCAAAGGAATGATCAGGCTCAGTCCGTTGACCAGGATGATCCTGCCGACGAGATAGAACAAGATATGTCTGTCCATGCTACTCCCTGCCTTTAAAGTACTGCATGACCTTTTGCGAATGTTCTGTCTGACTGAAGAGGATGATGCGGTCGCCTTCCAAGAGGACCGACTGGCCGTTCGGAATGTACGCTTCCCCGTCGCGGACATAGGCGCAGATCAGGCATTCCTTGGGCAGGCTGAGATCCATCAGTCGTTTGCCGATGACCGGTGCCCCTTCCTGGACGATGACTTCGACAGCTTCAGCCTTGGCTCCTTCGAGGAGAGAGACTGATACGACGCCGCCCCGGGCAAAGGCCAGGACTTCACCGGCCGACAAGAGCCGCGTCGATAAGACGATATCAACGCCGACTTTTTCCATAAGTCCGCCGTATTCGATACGGGATACGCGGACGATGGTCTTCTTAGCTCCCAAGTGCTTGGCAATGAGGGCCAGCATCAAATTCAGGCGGTCGTCGTCGGTCAGGCAGATGACGACATCGGCATCGGCAATCCCTTCCTGCTCTAAGAGGTCGATATCGGTCCCGTCGCCGTGGATGGCCAAGCCGTCATCCATCAGTTCAGCCACTTGCAGACACCGTTCATGGTCCTTATCGAAAATCTTGACCTGGAAGCCTTCTTTATCCAGCATGGGCGCCAAAAAACGGCCCGACCGGCCGGCCCCGATGATGATGACCCGCTCGATGGTTTCGATATTGCTGGGCACAAAATTTTCACTGAATTTTTCAATGGCCTTGGCATCGCCGATAAAATAGGCATTATCGTGCGGATAGAGGCGGTCGTCCCCGTGAGGAATGATCATGCGCTGGTCGCGGAAAATCATGCCGACCAGGACTGACGGCGGCATATTCATATTCTTAAAAGGCACGTTGACCAGCGGCGAATGGCGGGTGATTTTGGTTTCAAACAGACGGACCTTGCCGTTGGCAAAATCTTCGACGTTGAGTGCTGCCGGCGTCAGGAGAATCCGGTTGATTTCACGGGCCGTAATCATTTCCGGATTGATGACCAGGTCGATATCAAAATTCTTTTTCAGATAATCCTTGGCCCCGGTCAGGAACTGCATGTCGCGGATGCGGACGGCCGTGTATTTAATGCCGTGTTTCTTGGCTAAAATACAGGTTACCAGATTGACTTCATCCGTCGCCGTGCAAGCGACGAGGAGGTCCGATCCGTGAATATCGGGATCATCCATCGTAACCGGACTGGCACCGTTGGCCAGAATGGTCAATACGTCGAGGGTGTTGCGGACGACCTCCAGTCGTTCTTCATCATGGTCGACGACGACGATATCAAATTGTTCATGCGATAACAGCTCGGCAATGCTGTAGCCCAGCTTGCCGGCCCCTACGACAACTATGCGCAAAGGAAAAACCTCCTCCTAAGAATCACATTAACAGCCCGGCGAAAGACGAAACGTCGGAAAGGGACAGTTGCTATATCTGCCCTCTTTCCCTTCAGCCTATGCTGTACCGGCCATGGCCAGAAGCGCCAAGATGGGCGTCATCTTTTCGGTATTCATGGTCATGGAAAAGGCCGAACGGACGGCGCCGCTCTGTACGTCGTACCACACTTCTTCATAGGTCATGACAAAATCATAATCCTTGTCTTTCGCTCGTTTTCCCGTAAGGCGGCGGACTAAAACGGCTTCACAGCCCTTATCCCGAGCCGCTTTCAAATTCTCTGCCAAGGATTTTCCAGAAGCCCCGTATAAAGGATGGATGCGATAGGTCAACTGATTGTCGGCAGCCTGCCTCATATACGGCACATCGCCGGAAAGAGCGGTATCGACGGTCACGGCCAGTGGCAGGACCCACGCAGAAGGAGTCGCCGCCCGGACCTCATCGGCCGCCAAGGGATGCCCCAAAGAGGCTTCATAGGCCCCTTTAGCATCGTAATAATGGCGCAAAGCCGCATCGGCATAGCCGACAATGTCATGGGCAAAGCGCTGCACCGACGGCGCACTGTCCCACACCGTTTCCTTGGAAAATTGGCTGTATGTCCCATCGACGGTCTGTAAAATGCCCTTCACGGGATCACCGGCCATGACGATGCGGTCTACGTGAAGGAGGGGTTCATACGTCTCATTAAAGGCTGAATTGCCCACTGCCGGCGCACCGAAAGTGACAACCTGAATCTGCGGCAGGCCTTCATCATAGAGGCGGGCTGCCGCCAAGAGGGCCGCTGCCCCGCCGAGGCTGTGGCCGGTCAAAGTCACGTTTTGCGATGCCGCGTCGGCTTTTAAAGCCTGTTTCAGCGTCGTCCCCTTATACGGGGTATCGAGGAGGCTCGTCGTATAATAGGAAAATCCGGCATGGACTTTCCGCAAATCGCCCGTATCCCCCTCTTTATAAGGAATCGAGTGGAGATTCAAGTCGGATTTGACGTCGGCCAAACTTTCCGTCCCTGTGACGGCGACGAACGTGTCCCTGCCCTTACGAGCCAGGCTAAATTTCGACTCGGACTTATCGTCTTTTTGTATCCGAGAGTCAATATCCCAACCGCGGCGGATCAATTCCTGACGGGCAGCTTCACCGGGCTTATCGTCATAAGAGGCCATAGACAGCCAGGCTGACAGGACTTCTCGGCGTGCCTGTTCATATCCTTCCTGCGGCGACGACGCCAGAACCGACAAGGCCGTCAGCACGAAACAAAGCGATAGGATGAATACTTTTTTCCCAAACATGGCCTTCCCTCCTTTTAGGTCGCCTAAGCCCGCTTGTTATCACGGTGCATACGATAAAATAGAGAATACTTCCCGATTGGGATGATCTGAGGCTTCAAAATAGAGGGTCCGCTTCAATTCCCGCTCCCATTCGGCCTTGCGTTTCTTATCCTTTAAGAGGGCCAAGACGTCCGGATGGGCTTCGATGAGGACGTCGCCGCGAAGCTGGTGATTCGCCGCCATATGACGCAGGCGGCGGATGATCTGCAGGACCACCGTTTCAGCCGAATAGAGGTATCCCGATCCGCCGCAGACGTCGCAGGGATCGAACTGTACTTGGTACAAGCTTTGGCGGGCTTTTTTGCGGGTGATTTCGACGAGGTTCAAGGCCGTCATGCCGAGAACCCGAGTCTTAGTGCAGTCCATGGCCGTTTCACGGATCAAAATCTGCAAAATCTCATCGCGTTTCAAAGGCTGGGCCATGTCGATGAAGTCGATGATGATGATGCCGCCGATATCGCGCAGGCGCAATTGGCGGGCGATTTCGATGGCTGCTTCTTTATTGACGTGAAAAATCGTATCCTGAAGGGTCGTCCCGTTGCCCGTATACTTGCTGCTGTTGACGTCGATGACGGTCAAGGCTTCCGTATGATCGATGACCAAGTTGCCACCCGACGGCAGGGGTACGATGCGTGACATCAGGCCTTTCAGCCCTTCTTCGATGCCATAGTGTTCAAAAACCGGCTCGTCCCCTTCGTAGAGGCGGATACGGCTTTGCCACTGCGAACCGGGAAAGACCTGACAGATGCGTTCATAGGCTTCACGGCTGTCGACGACGACTTGTTTGACGTCGGCCGTAAAATGGTCGCGGACCATGCGCATGACCAAATCGGCTTCGCGGTACAAGAGAGTCGGCTTCTTGGCCAGGGCGTAACGCTGGCGGATACTGTCCCACGTCCGCAGCAAATACTGAAGGTCGCCTAAGAGTTCTTCCCGTGATACGCCCTTGGCGACGGTGCGAATGATAAGGCCCATGCCGTCCGGCTTTATTTCAGACACGATGTCGCGCAGGCGATCCCGCTCCTGTTCATCGCGGATTTTTTTCGATACGCCGATGTAGTCGACGGTCGGCATCAATACAGCATAGCGGCCGGCCAAACTGACATTGGCCGTCGCCTTCGGTCCTTTCGAGCCCTGTTCGTCCTTGATGACCTGGACTAAGACCGACTGGCCGACAGACAGATGCATCTGCTGGATTTCTTCTTTCGTCGCCGCTCGAGGAAACATATCCCCCATGTAGATAAAAGCATTTTTACGGCGGCCGATATTGACGAAGGCAGCCTGAAGGGACGGCAGAATATTTTGGATTGTGCCTTTATAGATATGATTGACGATATGCATGTCATCGTCGCGTTCCACCGCGAAATCGCGAAGACGACCATCTTCGAGGATAGCCATGCGCGTTTCTTCGGGCATGACATTGCCAACGATCGTTTTCATCGTGTCACTCCTCCTTGTAAATGGCTGCCGAAACGTCCTTCTAAGACCGATTATTTCACCAATAAGACGGCGAAATACCCGGTCTCTTCTGCATCGGCAGCCTGTTCATATATTTTCTCGCCGGAAAGTCCGCAGCGCTCGATCATCGCCGTCCGCTCGAGGAGGCCCAATTCTTTCAGTTCATCCTGGATGGGTCCCAATTTTCCCGACGGTTTCATGATGACCTTACTGCCCGGGAGAGCCAGCAGCTGCCGGCGGTTTTTATGGTTGCCGGGAATGATCAGCAAGGCCTCGTCTTTTTCGCACAACGGCTGCTGCAATTTAGCGGCCACGGCACAGAAGCTGGGCACACCGGGGACGATGGCCGTTTCATAGCCGGCGTCCCGAACGAGGCGGTGAACGTAAATGCTGGTCGCATAGACCGTCGGGCAGCCGAGGGTAATGAGGGCCACGTCCCGGCCTTCATCGAGTTCAGATCGAATCGATTGAGCCGCTTTTTCATGGGCCCCGGCCAGGACTTCATCCTTACGGGTCATGGGAAAATCTAAGGTGAGGACTTTTTTCTCGGACAGGCTGAGATCGCTGCCGTCCAAGGCTTTAAGCAAGATATCTTTGGCCGTCAAAGGGCCGCTGCCGCTCTTGGGAACGGCCAAGACGGGACAAGCCCCGATGGTTTTCAGCGCCTTTAAGGTCAACAGCTCCGGGTCCCCCGGGCCGATGCCGACGCAGTACAGTTTACCTTTCATCATAGCCCTCAAAAAGAGACGCCGTCTTGCCGTCGTCTTTACGAACGAAGATTCCCGTCCGCCGGGCCAGCATCATATCGGCATGAACGGGAAGATTAAAGTCCTTTTCAAGGACTTCCCAAACCTGAATGGGCTTGATGGCCCCTTCACTCGTCTGATAGATGCCGACTGTCAGATAGACGTCGCCGTCTTTGACATTCCCATGAATGGCGTCGATGACGTGATCTTTGACTTCGATGGTGCGCACGCGATGCTTCCCCTTATGGGATACCTTTTCATAGAGGACCGATGGGGCCTCGTTGAAGCGCTGCAAAATCGCATTCAGCCCGTCTTGGCTGAGGTCTTCCTTCAAAGGCCCCCGCAGGGTATAGACAGCGTAATTGGCAATGGCCATCAACTTCGGCGCCTTAGGGTCGACATAGCGGCCATCGAGGACGGCAAAACCCTGGGGCGACATGGCGTTCATCCGTTCCATGACGTCGGGAACGGGAATCTTTTCGGCAAGTTCCATGTCGAGATATTCAATATCGGCCGACACACCGACGCCGAGGGCCGAGGCAAAACTGAGTTTCATATGGGGGTTGAAGCCTTCGGAATAACAAATGGGAAGCTTAGCCCTGATGATGACGTAGCGCACGGCCCGGGCAAAATCGAGGTGCGACAAAAACTGCAGGGCCCCGTCTTTCTTAACAGCTAAACGTATTCTTGCCATGAGCGTCCCCTGCCTTTCTATCGATAATCGAAACGCCCAAATTGGGGCAGACACCGCAGCCCGTACAGGACAGACGGCGGCAGTCATGGGTCAGTTCGGCTCGTTCGGCCCTTCTCCATTCCTGCTTCAAATAATTTTTCGCAGCTCCGCTGGTCAGGTGATCCCAGGGCAAGGCCTCATCGAGGCTGCGGTTTCTGGCCGCATAGTAATCGGGATCGATGCCGGCCAATTCAAAGGCCTTCATCCAGCGGTCATAGTCGAACATTTCTGTCCAGCCGTCGAATTTGCAGCCCAGTTTCCAGGCTTCGTAGAGGACCTTCCCCATGCGGCGGTCGCCGCGGGCAAAGGTCGCTTCCAGGCGGCCCGTCTTGGCGTCGTGGTAGTGGTAAGAAATGTGCTTATCGCGAATGAGTCCCTTGATGTACTGCTGCTTGCGCTCGATTTCTTCGATGGGAAGCTGACCGAACCACTGGAAAGACGTGTGCGATTTGGGAACGAAGCTCGAGACCGAGACCGTCACCTTGCCGTTATTCTTATGGGTAACAGAACGGTATAAGTTCAGGACTTTATAGGCGAGATCAGCAATGCCGGCCAAGTCTTCATCCGTTTCCGTCGGAAGGCCCATCATGAAGTAGAGCTTTACCGTCGACCAGCCGTTTTGGAAGGCATTCTCACAGGCCGAGAGGAGATCTTCTTCAGTGACGCCCTTATTGATGACGTCGCGCAGGCGCTGCGTCCCTGCTTCAGGGGCAAAGGTCAGGCCGCTCTTACGGACCTGCTGGACTTTCTTGGCGATGTCGACGGAAAAGCTGTCGACGCGGAGCGACGGCAGGCTGACGCTGACCTTCTGACCCTTAAAGGCGTCGAGGAGCTGATCGACCAGTTCCGGCAAACAGGAATAGTCGGCCGAACTCAGGCTCATGAGAGAAATTTCATCGTAGCCCGAGTTGGCCACGATGTCTTTGGCCAGTTTTACCAACTGTTCCGGCGTCTTTTCCCGAATGGGACGGTAGAGCATGCCGGCCTGACAGAAACGGCAGCCCCGGCTGCAGCCGCGGAAGAGTTCGAGAACGGCCCGGTTATGGACGATGTCGATGTTGGGAACGATTGGTTTGGTCGGGAAAAAGACGTGTTCCACGTCGGCGACGACACATTTTTCGATTTCGGCCTTGGCTTCCGGTTCCGTCGGCACCAGGGCTTTAAAGTTCCCCTCTTCGTCGTACTCGGCGTCATAGAAGGCCGGGACGTAGTTTCCCGGCTGCTGAGCCAGTTCTTTCAAGAGCCCCTTCTTGCCGCCGGGCTTTCCGCCTTCTTTCCAGGCGATGATCGTATCAGCCAAGAGCTGCGTCGATTCTTCCGATTCGCCGAGGAAAAAGATATCGATGTAATCGGCCAAGGGTTCTGCATTATACGCACAAGGACCGCCGGCGGCCACTAAGGGCATATCGTCGCCGCGGTCTTTGGAAAAAATCGGCATTCCGGCCAGATCGAGCATATTTAAGATGTTGGTAAAACTCATTTCATATTGAAGGGTAAAGCCGACCATGTCGAAATCGCGGACGGGCGTCTTCGTTTCCAACGAAAAAAGCGGGTAGCCTTTGGTCCGCATGAGGTCTTCCATATCCGGCCAAGGCGCATAGACCCTCTCGGCAGCCACATCAGGCCGTTCGTTGAGCAGGGCATAGAGGATGCGCAGGCCTAAGTGGCTCATGGCCACTTCATACACGTCGGGAAAACAGTAAGCAACGGTCAGTTTGACCCGGTCGTGGTCTTTTACGACGCTGTTCCATTCCCCGCCGACGTAGCGGGCCGGTTTACTGACTTTGCTCAATAAAATCGGATCTATCTCCACAGGATGTGACAATTCATTTCCTCCTTCAGGAATCGCTAAAAGATCATCGTCTGCTGACGCATGTAAATACTCAATAAAATACCCATGCCCATCATATTCGTCGTCAAGGCGCTGACGCCGTAACTCATGAAGGGCAGCGGAATCCCCGTGACCGGCATAATACCGCAGGTCATGCCGACATTGACCAGGATCTGGAAGGCCCACATGGATACGACGCCGGTGGCCAGCATCATGCCGAAGGTGTCCTTACATTCCTTGGCAATCATGATACCTCGGTAGATGAGGATAAAATAGAGGAACAAGAGAAAAATACAGCCTAAAAATCCCAGTTCTTCCCCGATAACGGAAAAGATGAAGTCTGTGTGATTTTCCGGCAAAAAGTTCAATTGGCTCTGCGTCCCCTGGAACAAGCCCTTGCCAAAGAGCATGCCCGAACCGATGGCGATCTTGGACTGGATGATGTGGTAGCCGGCCCCGAAAGGATCGGCGTTAGGGTTGAGGAATACCGTAATACGAGACTTTTGGTAGTCCTTCAGAAAGTGCCAGCCCACCGGTGCCAGGACGATGCCGGCCAAAAAGACGTTGCGCAAAAGAGACATCTTGATGCGGCCGACAAAGAGCATGCCTAAAGTAATGGCCAAAAAGACGAGACTGGTCCCCAGGTCAGGCTGTTTCAAGACCAAGAGGAAGGGAATCCCGACGTAAAGGCCGATGGGAAGCACCTGCCGCCACTTATTGAGCTGGCCGACGCGGTCGCTGAGAATGGCTGCCGTGCAGATGATCATGATGAGTTTCGAAAATTCTGACGGCTGCAGGGTAATCGGCCCTAACTGGATCCAGCGCTGGGCCCCGAGAGCCGACGTACCGACGAACATGACCGCCACCAGCATCAGTAAGTTAATGACATATAAGGGTTTGCCGTACTTCTTTAACTTGGTGTAGTCAAAGCGGCTGAAAAAGATGACGATCATGAAATCGACGACAAAGGCTACGCCTTGTTTAATGACGAAATCATAGTTGATCGCCCCTTTATTGATATGCGTCGCACTGCCGATAATAGCCAGGCTGATGCAGACGATGAAAAAGCTCACCAGGAGCATAACTTTATCTAAATTCTTCCATTCACGTTTAATAAACATTTCCCTCTCCTATCGACGATGATGGCGCCAATTCCGGCATTCCTGCCGGCGGCGCCGCACCGATAAGCCTGATTCGGCAGCGTCTCCGCCAGAGCGCCGCGGCAGCAGGCTTGTCAGCCCGGCTTCATCAATAGCCGTCCCCTGTTCAAGCCAGTCCGCCGTAGCCGACAAGGCCTTCATGAAAGGCAGGCTGTCTGAGGCTTCGTGAATCAGGCCCTGACTGGCCGCCTGATCGATGCCCTCGTCGTGAGGCAGGATCCCGGCGACGGTCTTTACGCCAAGCGTCGATTTCGCCGAGGCTGCCGAAATGACACCGTCGGCGTAAAAATTATTGAGAATGACGTCGTAGTGAAAACGTTTCTGTTTCGTGCAATACTGCATGACCCGTCCGGCATCGTGGAGTGACGACGGTGACGGTTCGACGACGAACAGAATCTGGTCGGCCAGGGCCGTCGCCGCCCGATAGGCCTCATCGCGGCCCGGCGGGCAGTCGACGAAGGCGTAGTCGTATTCACCGGCCAAGGATTCCAAGACGTAGTGAAAAGACGGCACATCGACCTTTTCCCAAGTCCGCTTCTGACTGGCCGGCAGGACGTCGAGGCCGGGACAGACCGACACCAGGGCCTGTCGGGGCAGACATTTTCCCCGGGCAGCCTGACTGGCGTCGTAACGGACGGCATCGCCTACGCCAAAAAGCAAATCGAGGTTGCGCAGTCCCATGTCCGCATCGGCAGCCAGCACCCGATAGCCGCGGCGCTGGAGCAGTACGGAAAGAGAAGCTGTAATCAAAGTTTTGCCGACGCCTCCCTTACCAGAAGCAATCGCGATGAGTCGAGACATGGAATTACCACCCTTCTTAAAGTACCATTAGTTATTGTTCGGGTCAGCCGTCTGGCCGCTGCTGTTGGCCTGATTCGACGCTGCCGGCGTGCCGCTTGTATTCTTCGCTCCGTCGGCATAAGTACCGATGTGGAAGAATTCTTCCAGCATGGAACGGACAATCGGGCCTGCCGAAACGGACCCGAACCCGCCTTGTTCTACCAATACGGCAATGACGATACGCGGATGTTCATACGGCGCATAGGCGACGAACCAGCCGTGGTCCGTACCGCCGAAGTTTTCTGCCGTCCCCGTTTTACCGGCGACCTGGATAGGGAAACCGGCAAACAAGGAGCCTGCTGTCCCTGATTCTTCCGCAACGTTGCGCATCCCTTCGCGGACAAGGTCCAGCGTCGATTTGGAAACCGACAGGGTCCCTATCTGTTCCGGCGCAAAGATCTTATACGGTGTCCCGTCGAGATTGTCAATACGGCTGACGATAAACGGCCGGTACTGAATCCCGCCGTTAGCCACTTCACTGACGATCATCGCCGCCTGAAGGGGCGTAACCAACTGGAAGCCCTGGCCGATAGCGGAGTTAAATGTATCCCCTAAGTACCAGTCTTCGTGGAAGGTCTTCATTTTATATTCTTCACTGGCGACAAGACCCGTCGCTTCGCCGCGAAGGGCGATGCCGGTCTTCTTGCCCATGCCGAACATGCTGGCGTATTTTGCCAATTCATCGATGCCGACGCGGCGGCCCATTTCATAGAAATAGACGTTATCGGACTTTGCCAAAGCTTCGACGAAATTGATCCAGCCCAAGGCTTCGCCGCCGGCGTTACGCATATCGACGAGCCAGTGGCGCCCACTGTCGAAGATCATTTCATCAGGCGTAACTTTTTTGAGTTCCAAGGCGGCCGAACCGGTAATGAGCTTAAAGGTAGAACCCGGCGGATATTCACCAGCAATGACCCTGTTTTCCATAGGATGGTTAGGATTATCGTTAATCATGGCCCATTCTTTTTCCGTAATGCCCCGCGTAAACCAGTTGGGGTCATAGGCCGGTCGGCTGGCCATGGCCAGAACGGCTCCCGTATTGGGGTCAATGGCAACGGCGGCTATGCCGTGAGTACCGACGCCGTTGGCAATCTGGCGGTCCATAGCCTGTTCCGTCGCTTCTTGTAAATTAAGGTCCAAGGTCAGGTGCATATTGTGGCCGGCCACCGGTTCTTTTCGTTCCATTTCCGTGACCGGACTGCCGGCCGCATCGACTTCGACCTGACGGCCGCCGTCCTGACCGCGCAGGAGATCGTCGTAATAGGCTTCAAGGCCGGCCCGCCCGATTTGGGTAATATTGGAGACGCCTTCCACGCCTTCGAGCCGTTTGGCATCTTCTTCGTCGATTTGACCGACGTAGCCGAAAACCTGCGCCGCCATCGTTTTATAGGGATAATAGCGAATCGGCTGGACTTCGACAGAAACGCCGGGCAAGTCGTTGCGCTGTTCTTCGATTTTCGTGACAATATCCTGCGTCAAATCATTGGCCAGGACTGTCGGCACGTAAGAACTCTTTACCTTTTGAATCTTATCGCGCAGCTTGTCTTCCGGTACGTTGAGGATACCGGCTAACTTGGCCAGTTCCTCGTCGCTCATGCCGCCTTTCGGCGGTACATAGGTCGCCATGAAACTGGGCCGGGAACCGACCAGAATCTGGCCGTTGCGGTCATACATGATGCCGCGCATGGCGGCAATGGGGATGGCCCGCAGGCGGTTCCCTTCGGCCAGGGAATGATAATATTCACCGGCAAAAAGCTGTAAATAGATAAGCCGGCTGACGAGAATCACAAAAATCGCGATGACCACCCAGTAAAGATACCGGAAGCGGCCGTCTTGATTTTTCTTTTTTAATAACGCTTCAAGCATGTATCTGTGTCTCCTTTAGTTACCAGCGATAGCCCGGAAAGCCATAAAAGGTGTCGGACCGGCGCAGGCGCCAGACGACATGGTCCACGGGCAAGGCCAAGATTCCGTGATAAACGAGTACGGGTATACTGAATTCCAATAAGTACGCCGCCACATTGATGTACTGGCCGGCCAGAAACAGGAAGCCGCAGGTCAGGATGAGACCGGCTTCCGTCGCCCCGAGGACGATGAGCAGGGTCAAGATCCACTGATCCTTATCGATGTTGCGGCCGAGATAGCTGCAAACAAGGGTGACAATGAGATACACCAAGAGGTGCAGGCCAAAGAAATTGCCGATGATGACGTCCTGGCAAAAACCACCCAAGAGAGCCGTTGCAATGCCGACGCGCTGGCCGTGATGGAGGCCCATGAGGACGACGAAGACGAAGATCAGATTGGGCTGGCTTACACCGTTAAAGATAAAAGGCAAGACCGCAGCCTGCAGGATAAAGACGATGAAGGCTGTGATGATGCAGTTCAATTTCTTCATAACGCAGCGGCTCCTTTAATGCCTTCCACCTTGTCGCGATTCGTCTGCGGAACGAGTTTCGGCGTGACGTCCGGTTTTTCATAAGAGCCGGTATCGGCCGATTTCAAGATGACGAAGACTTCTTCTAATTTCGAGAAATCGACGCCGGGACGAATGACGGCATATTTTACGAAATCATTTTCATTCTGATGGATCGATACGATGGTGCCGATATAGAGTCCCTTCGGATAAATAGAGCCGAAGCCCGACGTGACCAAGGTATCCCCTTCAAGGATATCGGCATCTTTGGCGATATTGACGAACTGCGGTTCCGTCGGCACATTGCCGTTGCCGCGGACGACTGACGATACCCGCGATTCCGGCCGCTGAACGATGGCCCCGATACTGGTCCGGGGGTCGGTCATGAGCTGTACCCGCGACGAATGAGGATAGACGTCGCTAATGAAGCCGACGACACCGGCCGGCGTAATGACGGGCATATTCTTTTCAACGCCTTCGCCGCTGCCGACGTCGATGATCATGGTATTGGTCCAAGTACCGTAATCACGGGAAATGACGGAACCGGCCAACAGTTGATACTGGTTATGGCTCGATTTAAAGTCGAGGAGCGCCCGCAGGCGGTCATTTTCAGCGACGACTTCATCGTAGTCGACGGTCCGGCTTTTCAGGTCGGCATTTTCTTTTTCCAGCGATTCCCATTCAATGCGGTTCTTCAAACTGACGTCGACGATGTGAATATTGGAAGCGAGGACATTCATGATGCTGCTGGCCCCATATTCAAAAGGCGACATGATCGTCATCAGAGGCTTCGTAATAAAAGGCAGGGAATCGCGCTGGCGCCAAGCCCAGCCTACGACAGCAATGATGATGAATAAGACGAGTACGAAGACGACGCTTCTTTTACCGAACGAAAACAATTTTAAAATCTCCTCCTATATATGCGCTGCGCCCCTTCAATGAGGGCCGATAACTTATCACGATCGTTGATGGCAATCCCCGTGCCCCTGGCAACGGCCAGTTCCGGATCGGCTGCCATCAGGACGGGAACGCCCAATTCCTGCGTAAAGAACTGATCCATCCCTTTGAGCTTGGCGCCGCCGCCGGTGAGGACGATGCCGTGTTCCATGATGTCGGCAGCAAGCTCGGGCGGTGTCTCGCGCAGGACGTCTTTGACGACGTCGAGAATCTTCACTAAAGGCTTACCGATGACATGATAGAGTTCACTCGACTTGACGGCCACTTCACGCTGAAGCCCGTCGTCGAGACCGCGGGCCAGGAAATAATAGCCCCTATCTTCAAGGGGCAGGACGGCCGAACCGTTGGTGACCTTCATCTCTTCAATAGTCGTATCGTCGGTGACAACGTCGTACTGGTAGCGCAGATAGTCGCGGATAGCCGCATTGAAATCAAGGCTTCCCAAGTGAAGTGACTTGGAGACGACGATGCCGCCGAGAGACAGCATGGCCACATTGGTCGTACCGCCGCCGATGTCGATGACCATATTGCCAACCGGATCATAGACCGGCAAATTGACACCGAGCGCCGCCGCTGCCGCCGTTTCAATGACGAAGGCTTCTTTGGCACCGGCCTGATACACCGCTTCCATGACGGCTCTTTTTTCGACATTCGACGCAGCCGACGGCACGCCGATCATGATGCGCAGCCGCTGAACGCTGCGGACACACTTGCTGAGGATATAGCCCAGCATCGTCCGCGTTACACTGTAATCGGCAATGACGCCGTGTACGAGCGGGCGATGGAGCTTAACCGTCTCCGGTGACCGGGACAAGAGGTCCTCTGCCGACCTTCCGACGGCAATCATCTTACTGTTTCGCTCGTCCGTTGCCATGACCGACGGCTCAGACAAGACGACGCCCCGGCCTTCCACATAGACCTGGACCGTAGACGTCCCTAAATCGATGCCTATATTTTTAGTTAATGGAGAAAAAATCGAAGCCATAACAAATAATCCCTTCTATTCCTTTCATATATGCTGTCATACGTAAACAGCCATTCATTGCTTATTTTACCACATAGCGCAAACTTTCGCATTAGCAAATTTCCATAGAATAGAGAAACGGGACCGCCCTTTGGGGGACAGCCCCGTTTGATTCATAACCCTTATATTTTGCTGTTACTACGCCTTTAACCCGGCACGCTGGAGGGCCATGACAATGGGCGTAACAATCAGGCCGGAAACGACGGCTTCGGGAATTCCGTTGACAGCCGTAATGCCGAGCATGATGTTAATGACGTTCATGAAGGGAATCCCTTGGGCTTCGGCATAAGGAACACCGACGAGGGCCGTAAAGGAACCCAGGAAGAGAACCGTATGGATCACCGTCGTCACGACAGCCGTCACAGCTACGCGCACCACTTCGCGCGTCTTCAAATGACGGTACAATTCATAAGCAATGAGGCCGATAAGAATTCGCGGTACAATACAAATAAAGGCGTCGGCAATGACGTTGTACTGCACGGCAAACAAGAGCAGCGCACTCGGTGCCTGCAAGGAACGGATAAAGGAAAAAATCCCAAACATAAAACCGACGATCATCCCGACCTTACGGCCTGCCGACAGACTGCCGATAATCGTAGGAATATGAAGAATCGTCGCATTCATGATGACCAGCGGAATGAATCCGTACCCGGTAATTCCCAAAAAAATCGTAATAGCCGATAAAAAAGCGGCAATGGTCAGCTGACGAATCGACAGAAATGTCGGCTGGCCCGGTGCCTTTTGATGTACCATGATACTCCCCCGTTCTCGTTCTTTCTCCAAGATACAAGTCGCGCATATAAAAACACGGCCGGCCTCCGCCAGTATCAGTCCGATTCCGGTACCCATCCGACGTTAAAGAAGGACCTGCCTTTGTGTCATGCGTAGTATAGCACACTGGGAAGGCCTTGACAATAGGTTTTTCAAATATTGTGAATTTTTGCACGAATATCTCCGGAAGAGACAATTTCCAGTTGACCGACAGCCAAAAAACGTGATAAAATGGACGGGTACTTGCGAGTGTGGCGGAATGGCAGACGCACCAGACTTAGGATCTGGCGTCTTACGACGTAAGGGTTCAAGTCCCTTCACTCGCACCAATAGGACAACCATGCCGTTTGAGCGTGGTTGTCTTTTTTTGTTTGAACGCCTAAAAAGGCAAAATCCTCACACAATCCTCACAGCTAAATATGCCTAAATCAGTTTAACTCATTTAGTTTTTATATCTTATATATACAATCATATATAAGATAATAGAGTCTATTCATGACGAACAAAAAGTATACTTAGGAATGAATAGCTCTTGTGAACGATCTGCCCACAAGAGCTCCCCTTTACGGTTCAGGTCCGTACAGTCGTTCCATACCGGCACGGGTCACAAGCCATATTCGTCCTGCTTTCCTTGCTTCATTTGAATTAAATCGCGGAAGAGCTTTCTTGTATCCAGAGCAGGCTTGTTGTATTGTAATGGGAGCTTTTCCCCATCTTTCTGCCGCTTCCGCCGCCGTCATAACCTCATCTAATGGATTCATCAAAATACCCCCACAACTTTAAGAAACGCTATTATTGAAATCACTAAGGCTGCTATACTGATATATTTCGTTGCTTTCATTTTATCAGATGTGCTATACTGATGTTAAGCAGGAGGCCCGCCCTTCACGAGAAGGGCGAACCCGTTAGCTTATTTCTCTAAACCTTGTATCAGTAATATAATCGCGGTTGCTAGCTGGATTATTGCTGTTATAAGGTTTATTTTTTTACTAGTACAACCCGCCGGTTAAGCGTGGTTGTACTTTTTGTCGCCCCATGGTTACGCAAAAAAGCAGAACCCATCTGCTGCATCCTAAGACGGGTACCCCCCCTTTATATTACCATATTATATATCGACCCATTTTAATCAGAATTATGCATAACGCTTTTTAGGCTGCTTAGCCTGACGAAAAATTTCATCACAAATCAGAAAAACTTTTCGTCCCGTTACTTCTTTTAAAATTCCCTTCTTCTCCAATACCAAGACAGGTAATCCGGTTGGTATTCGCTTTCCATGCTTGTTTTCAAAGAGAGGCGTGTATACCGTATAGTCCTTCCACGTCCCTGTTTTTTCAGCTACATCAAATCCTATTTCTTTTACATATGCATTTACACGATCTAACGACATATCATCACCTCATTTTAATCGTCGTGAAAAACACGCTCACGATTCGGGATAAGCTTATTATCGATTCAACAAACAACGAATGCCCTTTTCATTCTGAGAAAACGCCTTTCACGACAGCATTTCCAGCATGAAGAAAGCGTTTTATGTTATGCGTGCTTTATTCTATTTTCATATACCATTGGCAGGGTCCGCCTTCATCAACCTCTTTTGGCTTCCCATAAGGATCTGGGTAGATGATGCAAGTACTAATCAATGGCTTCCCTTCTGAAAGCAAACAGGTAGGACAGTACTTATAATCCGGCTGCGTACAGCCGCACATAAAGGGTCCGGTCACATTTCCCGGCATAAGCAGCATCTCCATTCATGATAAATTCTTCTAGTCTATCTTCATGTACCATTCGCAGGGCCCGCCTTCGTCCACTACTTTCGGCTTTATAGACGTACCCGGATACATCATGCAAGTGCTCAACAAAGGCTTACCTTCTGCAAATACACAAGTCGGGCAGTACTTATAATCCGGTGGCGTACAGCCGCACATAAAAGGTCCCGTCACATTTCCCGGCATAGGCACCACTCCTTTCTGTCCATAAGCCCGTCCCGTTCACAAAACAAAGGCAGTATAGCCACTCTGAACGGTCTCCAAAAGCGAAAGCACTACGTCTAACGTCAGAATACGCTCTATTCATGGCAAATGCTTTCATTCTATCTTCTGATACCATTCGCAAGGCTTACCGTTATACACATGATTCGGCTTGAGCATCATCCCTCCCGGATACATCATGCAAGTACTCAACAAAGGCTTCCCTTCTGCAAATACACAAGTCGGGCAGTACTTATAATCCGGTGGCGTACAGCCACACATAAAGGGACCGGTTACATTTCTCCCGGCATAGGCAACATCTCCTTTTGAATTACCTTAAGTATACTATAAAAATCCATGCTATGTTCATTAATGAAAAAATATTAATAATAAATATAGAACATTATTGATACATCATAACCACCTGTGCAGCCGGTAGAATACCGACTTCGCCATTCTGCTAGATAGACCTACCACCGCAACATTGCTGTTACGGTGGTAGGTCTAACTTTTTGGGATCACATCAACACGGGGCTCTTGTTTTGTCTATATGTCTTACTGCCCGTAATCGGGTCGATGTATTGTTCTCTTTTACATCATTTTCCTTGAATGTCGATGATCACATATTCTGACCGGGTTCCGGTCTTGAATTGGATGGCCCAATCGGAAATGCCGGAGGTCACGATAAAATTCGTGTTTCCTCGCTGCTCAAAGCCATAGACATTATCCTCTCCTCCGATATGGAACCAGCGCATGAGCTGCCCCATGGGGATCAGTTGTCCGCCGTGGGTATGGCCGGACAGCACTAGGTCTACGCCGGCTGCGGCCTCGGCCTCATAGTCACTGGGCTGATGGTCGAGGACGATGGTATATTTATCTTTGTCCAGGTTCTTTGTCAAATCGGAAATAGCAGCACGACCGCCGCCGAAATCTTTTTCCTCGGACGCATCCTGCCGCCCGACCAGATAAAAGCGGTCGTCGATCAAGACGCTTTGGTCCTGCAATACGGTCACGCCGTTCTTTTGCAGTTCGGCAATGAGGTCATCGCCGTCGTATCCGCGCTGCCCTTTGGCGTAGCGTCCCTTGTCATGGTTACCAAAGACGTAATAAACACCGTAGGGTACATCAATTTGGCCCAACGCACGGCTGGCAGCAATCATGTCTTCCTTACGGGTCCCCTCATCTACGAAGTCACCGGCAATGACAACGACATCCGGTTTCTGTTCTTGAATCCGAGCGATATGCGCTACCAGCCCTTCGCCGTCAAAGGTCGTTCCCACATGAGAATCGGCCAGCAGTGCCACGCGGAGGGATCCGACAGGTTTTGTCGTGGTCACGGTGTAGTCCGTCTGCCAGACATGATTGGCCTGGACAAAGCCGACTGCCAGATAAAGGACGGTAACAAGGACGGCAGCCGGGCCCGCATAATGTCCCTGAAAGGATTTCTTTCGACGTTTTTGAAGACCCCATTGAATCAGGGCCGCAACGCCCCAGAACACGGCCAGGTGCAGCAGCACAATGACGGTATTCATATAACCCCAGACTTCCCAAAGGAGGGCCGAGGGCACCAAAATCACAGCCGTGCTGATCAGCCAGCCTACGGCCTTGTTCCCACGGGACAGGGCTGATACGAATCGAAGTTTATGTACACTGTAGATCAGAAAGTATATCCCGGCGAGGCACAGCAAAAACAGCCCGCCGAACAGAAGTCCCCAAAGCACAGTCAATCATCACTCCTTCACAGGTCACTCTCAGATATCACTGAATGTAATAGAAGGGCCCTTTCCAGGTCCTTCATGGCCGTCGCGCAGACCGTCACATAGCGCTCGGTCAGGGATAAAAGTTACTTTACTTAAGTCCTTCATCGCTTAGCGCTCGCTGTCCCGCACCTTAGGAGTATGCGCTGCGCCTCACGCCGCCCCTCGTCGGTAAAGTGGATGTCTTATTCCGCCGATTTCCCGGCATCTCCCACACCCGAATCCAGCCCTTTTATAACAGGCCGTTACAGCCGCATTGACGGTTTGAATGAGAAGAAAGCACGGCTCGCAGAACATCTTTGGAATACAGCTTTCGATTCCGTAAAGTGCGAAAAGATTAGTAATTTTCGTACTATTTTAAAATAGTGGACTTAATTTGTCAATAAATAGCCCTGCGCTTTCATAAGCCTTCTAATATCAGATATGAATGGAAATTTCTATAATTCGCTTACGCACAAGGAAAGGCAAAAGGGCCGACACCATGTCAGGTATCGGTCCTTTCTCGTTGCTACTTATACTGTTTCTTTCCGTCGAGGATCATCATGTTGTCCAGTTTCGGGAGGATTTCCAGTTCCCGGACTTTTTTATCGAAGTCTTCCGGCGGGAATTCTTCCACGGAGATGGTGATGGCTTCTTCCGGGCAGCCCCAGGTTTTTAACAGGACGTCTCGGATCTGTTCGACGACTCGTTTTTTCGTTTCTTCGTCTTTGGGATAGGCTTTGATAGCGATGTAAGGCATTTTTTCCTCGATTCTACAGTTATTTTAATCGTTCGCATGAACGTCAAAGGCACCGAGAAGCCTTTCGGCAACGCCGGGGGCATCGGGATCGTGACGGCCTTTACCCGTGTCGAGGGCGCGCATGGCCTTCATTTCTTCATCCGTAAGGGCAAAATCAAAGATGTCCATGTTGCTCTTCATGCGGGCCGGTTTGGTCGTCTTCGGGAAGATGATGGCTCCGTCCTGGTATTCAAAGCGCAGAATGACTTGGCCGGCATCTTTGCCGTGAGCTTCAGCAATCTTAGTAATGATTGGTTCGCTAAAGAGCTGCGGGTTGCCCTGTCCGAGGGGCGCCCAGGCTTCGAGATAGACCTTATCTTTGGCCATGATGGCTCTGATTTCTTTCTGCTGGAAGTAGGGATGAAATTCGACCTGGTTGACCGAAGGTACCGTATCGAACTGGGGTACGAAGGAGTTCCAGATCTTCGGCGTCATGTTGCTGACCCCAATGGAGCGGATCTTACCGGCCTTTTTCGCTTCTTCCATGGCCTTCCAGGCACCGGGGACGTCGCCGTAGGGCTGGTGGATGAGGTATAAGTCGATATAGTCCAAACCGAGTTTGCGAAGGGACGTGTCGATTCCCTTCTTAGCGGCTTCATAGCCATAGTCCTGGAGCCAGAGTTTACTGGTCACGAAGATGTCTTCCCGGGGAATCCCACTGTCGCGAACGGCCTTGCCGACTTCGGCTTCATTGAAATAGGCCGCTGCCGTATCGATGTGGTACAGTCCCAAGTTAAGGGCTTCCTTTACGGCCTGATAGGTGCTGCCGTCAGCCGGAATCTGGAAAGTACCGAAACCAAAGGCCGGAATTTTTACGCCATCATTTAAGGTTACGCTTTCAATCTTTGTGGTCATCATGATCCATCCTTTCTAAAAAAATATCTACAGTAAAGGAAAAGCTCCCACTCAGCCTGCCGTTAACAGACAAGGAAACTTTCCGTTTTTCTTATAACATTACGCCAAGTACGGCGCCATCAACCCAGGCAGGAAGATGCGGCAAAACTCTTTGGTCCGCCATTCGAGGCTGTACGCACCGCCGGACATATCCCAGCAGAGCATTTGACCGTAGAGGACGTCGACCAGGGTATGAGCCAGGACAGCGACCGGTGCGTCGGCTTTGACCTCGCCTCGTTCGATTCCATCCAGAATGAGACCGGTTACGGCATCGATATCGACGTAGACCTTGGGTTTATCCTCTCCGTCGTCGACCAAATCGGGATCGACCGTATTGCGCACCCATTCCTGGCAGAGCTTCAGGCTGCTCTTTTCAATATAGCCTGAAAAATTAGTCATAAAAAATACCAACCGGGCCATGAAAGGTCCGTCAAAGGCCTTGGCCTTGTCTAAAATTTCTTGATACATCTCACGGCTCAAGGCATAGATGATATCTTCTTTTCGTTTAAAATGGGTGTAAAAGGTACCGCTGGCCACGCCGCAGGCCTTGGTAATTTCAGCCACTGACGTGTTGACCATCCCTTTTTCACAGATGATTTTCTTGGCCGCATCGAGGAGTTTTCGCCGTGTCTCAAGAGCCGCCATCTGTCGATTAGTCATACATATCACCTCAAGCTTTTTGGGATGAACTCATTGTATCATATACGCTGAACTAAAGTCAATGAATTTAATTCAGTGAAATATATTCATTGACTTTAGTTCAGTTCTAAATATGGTCTTCCCCTTCTCTTCAGACAGACAGATTCCCAAAAGAAAACCTCCATCAGCTCCGTTTCAAATGCGAGCTGACAGAGGTTTTCGGCTGCAAAGCCGGTCAACTCGGCTTATTCACGATTCAAAAAAATATGAAGGGATTATACGGAAGCCAGGGAAATCATATAATCATCCGTTCCGCACGGTTCTTTCTTCAATTTTCCTTCCGAAAGATAAGGCGTTAACCACGACTCTAAAACCGCCTTCGATTCAAAAGAAAAAGCACAGCGAATCTCTTCCGCCGCCAGCCTTCGGTAATCGGTCAGCATCCGGTACAGGTGTTCAATAGAAGCATCGGGCTTTACAGGTTCTATCGTTCCCCCGCTCAACTTGCGAATGCGGGATACATAGTCGGCAAAGGTATAGTATCCGCCAAAGGTCTCTTCCTTACCGGAAACGGACAGGGTCACCGTCGGGAAAACCTGGACCTTGGCTGCAATGGCTTCGTCGACATCGCTCCAAAAGGCCTTTTCCGCTTCGCCGCTCTTGAGAGCTTCACGATAGGCATCCATGGGTAAGCCGAAGTCTTCTGCCAGTGTCTCTAAGACGGCATAGTCGCCGGTAACAGCCCCTTCGGTCATGGTCGCCTCGCGGATGCGGCGCAGGAAATAATCGGCCTGGTCCGGTGCTGCTATCTGGGCCGCTTTGTAGGCGATGTTCTGGGGGAAGGACGAGTTGAAGCGTTCTGAAAACAAATGATACTTGTCGACGGCGACGGGCATATGATGGACCGCCGTCGATTCGGCCAGATGCTCGCGAAGCTGGACGTTGATGACGTCGGCATCTCCGCCGCCGATACCGTTTTCTTCATCATTAAAGTCACTCAAATCGCGGACCATGCCGCCCATGACATAGCGAATGGAAAAGAGATTGGGATAATGGGTTTCCATGGCCCGAAAGACTGGCTCTGTGCCCCAGCACCAGACACAAACCGGGTCGCTGTAATTGGTAATCACAATAGGTTTCATAGCGTACTCCTTTCATCTTGTTACTCATCCATTTCCATCAAGCAGGATAAGTACCTCTATTCGCCTGCTGACAAGGATGATAAAAATCGTATAGATTCTCTTCTTAGGCCGATTATATATCGCCGCCTCCATAATTTCAACAGACGGCCATATCAATTAATCATTACGTTATGTTTTCTCCATGCCGAAAAAGCACCCCTGCCTCCCCGACGCTTGGCTACAAGGCCGGTTATGCAAAAACGCCGCCGTCTCAGCATCAGCACTGAAACAGCGGCGTTCCCCTTTATACGACTTGGAATAGGTAGAATTTTAAGTAATTCGTTTCCGGGACGTTCCAAAGAATGGGATGGTCCGGCGACTGCTGGCGGCCTTCGATTTGACGAAGGTGAACGCCGGCATCTTTCGCGGCATCGTGGAGCATCTGGCGGAAGAGGTCGTCGCGCATGAAGTGGGAGCACGAGCAGGTAGCTAAATAGCCGCCTCGGGGCAAGAGCTTCATGGCTTTCAAGTTGATTTCCTTATAGCCTCGAATGGCGTTGTGCACGGTATGACCGGACTTGGTAAAGGCCGGCGGGTCGAGGATGATGAAATCGTAGTCGCGATTCTTTTGTTCAGCCATCTCGGTCAAGAGGTCGAAGACGTTGGCCTGTTTGGCCGTTACGATCGATTCTAAGCCGTTGCGATGAATATTGGTCGTCGTCATGTCGACGGCTTCTTGAGACACGTCGACGGCGGTGACGCTGGCAGCGCCTCCCTTGGCGGCATTGAGGGCAAAGGCCCCGGTATGGGTAAAGCAGTCGAGGACGTGCTTGCCGGCAGCGATTTTAGCCACGGCCAGACGGTTGTATTTCTGGTCCAGGAAGAACCCCGTCTTCTGACCGTTTTCGACGTCGATGTCGTAGCGAATGCCATTTTCTTCGATGGTCGTTATGACGCTTCCCGGCTGAGGCAGGTAATCGGCTTCGTACCAGCCTTTGTACTGCTCCATGCCGTCCAGTTCGCGGACTTTGACGTCGTTTCGTTCGTAAATGCCGCGGATGGTGACGCCCATGGCCTTCAATTCATCGACCAGGGCCTTGAAGATGATGGGCTTCACCTGGTCCATGCCGTAGCATAAGGTCTGGGCCACGAGGACGTCGGAGTAGCGGTCAACGGTAAGGCCCGGCATTTCATCGGCATCGCCGAAAATGAGGCGGCAGCAGGCAAAGTCCGTTTCGCCCATGACCGTCCGGCGATAGTCAAGGGCGTATTTTACCCGGCGCTGCCAAAAAGCGTCGTCGAAGCGATCGTTGGCATTGCGCGATACGATGCGCACGCGGATTTTAGAGATATCGTTGGCAAAGCCCGTGCCGAGGTAGCGGTCTTTGTCGCTGTAGACGTCGACGATGTCGCCCGTCTTATAGGTCCCGTCGACGCGGGTCACTTCTTCACCATAGACCCAGGGATGGCCCGTTTTGGCAGCCCGTTCCCCTTTTTTGGTCAGATATAATTTTGCGTAAGGTCTCATCAGTCGCGTCCTTTATAAAATGTAATGGCTGAGGTCGACGTTCTGGACGACGTCGTGGAGTTTGCCGGCAACGAATTCTTGGTTGATGACGATGTGTTTTTCATCGATATCGGGCGCTTCATAGGCTACATCTTCGAGGATCTTTTCCAAAATCGTGTGCAGCCGGCGGGCGCCGATGTTTTCCGTTTCGCGGTTGACGCGGTAGGCGTATTCGGCAATGGCATTGATGCCGTCGTCGGTAAATTCCAGGGTCAGGCCTTCCGTTTCGAGGAGGGCCGTATACTGTTTGACCAAGGACTGGCTCGGTTCGGTCAGGATGCGGCGGAAGTCTTCGACGGTCAGCGACTGGAGTTCGACGCGGATCGGGAAACGGCCCTGGAGTTCGGGAATGAGGTCGCTCGGCTTCGATACGTGGAAGGCACCGGCAGCGATAAAGAGGATATGGTCGGTCTTGACCGGACCGTATTTGGTATTGACCGTAGCCCCTTCGACGATGGGCAGGATGTCGCGCTGGACCCCTTCGCGGGATACGTCGGGGCCGTTGGTGCGGCCTTTTTCGGCAATCTTATCGAATTCGTCGATGAAGACGATGCCCGATTCTTCTGTCGCAGCCACGGCCTTATCGACGATGGTGTCCATGTCGAGGCATTTTTCCAGTTCTTCTTCTTTGAAGATTTCCCGAGCCTTGGCAACGGTCATTTTCTTCTTCTTTTTCTTTTTCGGCATGATGCTGCCCAGCATTTCCTGGAAGTTATTCGTCAGTTCTTCCGTCGAATTCCCCGTCAGGATGCCTTGAAAGCCCGGGCTCTGTTCGGCCACTTCGACTTCGATTTCCCGTTCGTCCATCTTATGAGCGCAAATGTCTTCGAGCATCTTTTGACGGCGGTCGGAGTTGCCTTCTTCAAGCTGTTTCGGTTCTTCCTTAGCTTCGTCGTCATCGCTGCCGAAGAAGACGTCCATCGGATTTTTGACCTTTTCGGCCACCGATTTTTTCGGCCAGAAAACCTGCAGGATCCGTTTGTTGGCTTCGGCTTCGGCCTTTTCTTCATAGCGCTGGCTTTCCTGTTCCTGGACCATGCGAATGGCGTTGGCCACGAGGTCGCGGATCATCTGTTCGACGTCGCGGCCGACGTAACCGACTTCGGTGTACTTCGTCGCTTCGACCTTGATGAAAGGCGCGCCAACGAGTTTAGCCAGGCGGCGGGCGATTTCCGTTTTGCCGACGCCCGTCGGGCCGATGAGGAGGATATTCTTAGGGATGATTTCATCCTGCATGGCTTCACTCAGGCGTTTGCGGCGCCAGCGGTTGCGCAGGGCAATGGCCACGGATTTCTTGGCTTCCCCTTGGCCTACGATATATTTGTTCAGTTCCGCCACGATTTGTTTTGGCGTCCATGATGCTTGTTCCATAAAGTACCTCTTTCTTAAATTTCTTCGACAATGACGTTGTGGTTGGTATAGACGCAGATGTCGGCTGCGATGTGCAGGGATTTTTCAGCGATTTCACGAGCTGAAAGATCCGTATTCTGCATGAGGGCTCGCGCCGAAGACAAGGCGTAGTTGCCGCCGGAACCGATGGCTAAGACGCCGTCGTCCGGTTCGATGACTTCGCCGTTACCGGAAATGAGCAGGATACGCTGGCTGTCGGCGACGAGGAGCAGTGCTTCCAGTTTATGGAGAACCTTGTCGGACCGCCATTCTTTGGCCAATTCGACGGCGCTGCGTACCAGGTTGCCGTTGTGTTCGTTCAATTTTTCTTCAAAGTGATCAAAGAGCGTAAAGGCGTCGGCCACGGAGCCGGCAAAGCCGCTGATGATCTTGCCGTGATAGAGGCGGCGAACTTTTTGAGCCGTCCCCTTCATGATGACGGCATTGCCCATGGTGACCTGGCCGTCGCCGGCGATAGCCGTCTTGCCGTCACGCTGAACGGCGCAGATCGTCGTGGCATGAAATTCTGTAGTCATTCCGTTAGACATGAGACATGTCCCCCTTCATTTGTTCAATTTCATCGAGCGCCCGCTGTGCTAAGAGGGCGTTTTTTTCTTTTTTCTTCATGCGTTTCTTGATGCCCAGGGGCTCCATAATGCCGAAGTTGATGTTCATGGGCTGGAAATGCTTATTGGGGCCGCTGGAGATATACTGGCTGAGACCGCCCATGGCCGTCCGCTTGGAGAAGGTCAAGGGATCTTTCTCAGCCAGGAGGCGTGCGGCGTTGATACCGGCTAAGAGGCCCATGGCCGCCGATTCCAAATAACCTTCGACACCGGTTAATTGTCCTGCAAACAACAGATTCGGCTGTTTGCGCAACTGCAGCGTCGGCAGGAGGAGTTCCGGCGAATTGATATAGGAGTTGCGGTGCATGACGCCGTAGCGCACAAATTCGGCGTTTTCCAGGCCGGGAATCATGGAAAAGACCCGTTTCTGTTCCGGGAATTTAAGATGGGTCTGGAAGCCGACGATGTTATATAACGTCGCACTGCCGTTATCCTGGCGCAGCTGAACGACGGCGTACGGGAGTTCCCCTGTATCGGGCAGTTCGAGACCGACGGGTTTCATGGGACCGAAACGCATGGTATCGATGCCGCGGCCAGCCATGACTTCGATGGGCATGCAGCCTTCAAAGACGCTGTCGTCTTTTTCAAAGTCGTGGAGCTTAGCACATTCGGCCGTCGTCAAAGCCTGCCAGAAGGCTTCATATTCTTCCTGCGTAAAGGGGCAGTTCAAGTAATCGGCGCCGCCCTTGCCGTAACGAGCCGCCCGATAGACCTTGTTCATATCGAGGGATTCGACGGTGACAATGGGCGCTGCGGCGTCATGGAAATGGAAGTACCCTTCCCCGGTCAATTTGGCGATGGTGTCGGACAAGGCGTCGCTGGTCAAGGGACCGCTGGCGACGATGCAGATCTGATCCGTCGGGAGCTCGGTCACTTCTTCGTGGCGAATGGTAACCAAGGGATGGGCGGCCAGTTTTTCCGTCACATACTGACTAAAGGGCAGGCGATCGACGGCCAGGGCCCCGCCGGCAGGGACGCGGTTGATATCGGCCGATTCCATGATCAAGGAGCCCAGGCGGCGCATTTCTTCCTTCAAGAGACCGACGGCGTTTTCGATATTGGCTGCCCGCAGAGAGTTGCTGCAGACCAGTTCGGCAAAATATTCCGTATGATGGGCCGGCGACGATTTGACCGGCCGCATTTCGACCAGTTCGACGGGAATGCCACGGTTGACGAGCTGCCAGGCCGCTTCCGATCCGGCCAGGCCGGCGCCGATGATTAAGACACTATTCTTCATTATTATAATGCGGGCAGGGTACGCCAACCTCTTAGGTCGGGGAGAAATGCCCGCATCACCTCACTTTCTTAAAATACTAGAGTTTTAGTAAAATGTATGATATGGTGGTATTGATGAAAGCCCTATAATTTCAGAAAGGCCGGTGAGGAAAATGTCCGACCTAACAAAAACCATAAAACTTCATATCCATGTTACTCCAGAGCAAGAGATGATGTTTCGCAAAATGACGGAACATTATCGTCAGGCCTGCAACTTTGTGTCACAGCACATCTTCGACAACCAATTCAATTTGGCTTACCACAGCCTTAACAAAGAACTGTATCGCGATCTGCGCAGACTGTTTGGGCTGAAGTCACAGCTTGCACAGTCGTCCATCAAGACGACTATCGTTCGATACAAAGCCGTCAAAGGGCAATTCTTCCAAACCCCTTTCAAATACAAGGACAAAGACGGCACCTGGAAATACATCACCAAGACACTCGAATGGCTTTGGAAACCTATATTCTTCAAGCGCCCGCAAGTGGATTTGGTTCGTAACCGCGATTACAGCTTCGTTGATGACGGACAAGCTCTGTCTATCAACACATTGGGAAAACGAGCCCGGTGCCCTTTTGAGGGCAAGCATTTTGCGGAATACCTCAATGGCTCGTGGAATCTCGGTACAGCCAAACTGGTTGAACTAAAAGGTTTGTGGTATCTGCATATTCCTGTTACTAAGGCTGTCGAAGTTTTCCAGAAAGAGAACGTCTGTCACATTGTCGGTATTGACCGTGGTCTGCGTTTTATCACGACCAGCTATGACAATCAAGGTAAGACAGAATTTGTTTCCGGGCAAAAAATTGCGGCCAAAAGACACAAGTTTCTCAAAGTCAGACAGCAGCTTCAATCCAAAGGCACAAAATCTGCAAAGCGTAGGCTCAAAGCCATTTCCGGACGAGAGAACCGTTGGATGTCCGATGTAAATCATCGGATTTCTAAGACACTCGTTACGAAATACGGCAAAGATACGCTGTTTGTGCTGGAAGATTTGACGGGTGTCAGCTTTGAAGCATCGAATCTCTCCCAAACTGCCAAACAGAATTACGACCTGCGGAGCTGGACTTTCTATCAGCTTGAGCAATTTCTGACCTACAAGGCTCACGAAAATCGCTCGGAAGTATTAAAAGTCTCGGCAAAATACACTTCTCAGCGTTGCCCCAAATGCGGCACCATCCATAAAGAGAACCGTGACCCGCACAAGCACCTGTATCGCTGCCAATGCGGCTACCAATCGAATGATGACCGTATCGGAGCCATGAATATCCAGCATCTTGGGACGAGGTGGATTTCCGGAGACAATCACCCTCGTTACGAGAGGATAACAACTGCCTCGGAGTAAATCTCCCCGGCAAAACGGGCATGGTCAACTGCCCGATGATGTAGGCAGAATTAGGGAGACATCTTTAGGATGTCGCAACTACCTATGCTTTTCTGACTTACAAGCTCACTCTTCTGTGAGTGGTTGACTAACTACCTCACCTTTTTTATGGTTTTCACAGTCCCCATTGCTGCAAAAGAGCTTGTCAGGGCCTTTTTTATAATGTTTGACAATCATGATGCTGCCGCACAAGTCGCATTTCTTGTCGACAGGCTGGTTCCAGAGGACGAAGTCGCAGTCCGGATACTGGCTGCATCCGTAAAAGACGCGGCCTCGTTTCGACTTGCGCTTGATGAGCGTCCCCTTGCCGCACTTCGGGCAGGTAATGCCCAAATCTTCGACGATGGCCTTGGTGTTGCGGCATTCCGGGAAGTTGGAGCAGGCCAGGAATTTGCCGAAGCGGCCGAATTTATAGACCATGGGCGACCCGCAGACTTCGCAGATCTGGCCCGATTCCTGCCCGGAAATGGTGACCTTTTCCATCTTCGTTTCGGCCTCGTCCATTTCAGGCTTAAAGATGTCATAAAATTCCTGAAGGACGTGGGGATACGTATCGTCGCCTTGTTCGATGGCGTCGAGGGATTCTTCCATATGGGCCGTAAAGCTGACGTTGATGATGCGGGCAAAGTATTTCTTGAGGAGGTCGACGATGATGACGCCGAGTTCCGTCGGAATGAACTGCTTGTCCTTCTTTTCGACGTAGTTGCGGTTTTGGATCGTGTCCATGATGGGCGCGTAGGTACTCGGCCGGCCGATGCCCTTTTCTTCGAGGGTCTTGATCAGGCTGGCTTCGGTGTAGCGTGCCGGCGGCTGCGTAAAGTGCTGCTGGGGCGTAACGGCCTTGTTATGGACGATGGTATTGGCCGAAATATGGGGCAGTTCGGTCAAGGTCTTATCCTTCTTGGCATCTTCATAGAGCTCCGTAAAGCCCTTGAAGAGGACCTTATAGCCGGCGGCCCGCAGTTCGTACTTGCCGCTTTCAATGACGATGGCCATGTGTTCCGTTTCGACCGATTCCATTTGGCTGGCCAAAAAGCGATTCCAAATCAAGGTATAAAGACGCAATTGGTCCCGCGACAGGAAGTCGGAAACCTTATAGGGCGTCAATTCCAAAGACGTCGGGCGAATGGCTTCGTGGGCATCCTGACTCGACTGCTTGGTCTTATAGACCCGCGGCTTTTCAGGGACGTATTCAGCACCGTAGTTAGCCGTAATAAAGTCCCGCGCCGCCTGGACCATGTCGTCGTTGATGCGGACCGAGTCGGTACGCATGTAGGTGATGAGGCCGACGTGGCCCTGGTCGCCCATATCGAGGCCTTCATAGAGCTGCTGGGCCAGCATCATCGTCTTCTTGGCGCCGAAATTGAGCTTGCCGACGCATTCCTGCTGCATCGTCGACGTCGTAAACGGCGGTTGCGGCTGACGTTTACGCTTGCGTTTTTCGACTTTTACAATCTTATCGGGGTCCTGCGTTTCGCCGCGGCTTTCCCAACTAAGGTCGTGAGCAATGGTCTTGGCCTCGTCTTCATGCTGGATTTCAGCCTTCTTGCCGTCGATCTTGGTCAGTTCCGTCGGAAGGGTCAGGCCGTCTTCCGTCTGGTAGGTCCCGCTGACGGTCCAATATTCTTCGGGGACGAAGGCTTTGATGGCCTCTTCTCGTTCGCAAATTAAACGGACGGCAACGGACTGAACGCGGCCGGCACTGAGGCCCTTACAGACCTTTTTCCAGAGCAGCGGGCTTAATTTATAGCCCACGATGCGGTCCAAGATGCGGCGGGCCTGCTGGGCGTCGACCTTCTTAATGTCGATGGCTTCCGGCTTCTTGATGGCTTCGAGAATCGCTTTTTTCGTGATTTCGTGGAACATGATGCGGCATTTGTCCTTCGGATCGATGTCCAACAAATGGGCCAAATGCCAGGAAATGGCTTCGCCTTCGCGGTCCGGGTCAGTTGCCAGAAAGACTTTTTTCGAGCGGACGTATTCTTCCTGCAAGTCGTCGATGAGTTTGCGCTTATCCCACATATTGGTATAGGTCGGCACGAAACCTTCTTCGATGTTGACGCCGAACTGGTTGCGCGGCAAGTCGCGCAGGTGTCCGCGGCTGGCCATGACCTTATAGCCGCTGCCGAGGAACCGTTCGATAGTCTTGGCCTTGGCCGGCGATTCGACGATGACCAGGTTCTTAGCATTCTTAGGAAGCTTGTCGAGCTTCTTCAGAGGCTCTTTCTTGGGAAGGTTGACCGTGCCCCGGATGACGGTCTTTTCACCGTCGCCCTTCTTTTTACGACCCTTCTTCTTTTTTGAATCGTCTATGATAATCGTGCGTTTAATGGGAAATTCTAACATCTATCTTTAATCCTGCCTCTCGCTGTACACGAAATTGTGAAAAATCTATTTAAACTATTTCTCATAATACACTATTCGCCGCGACCTTTCAAGCGTCGGTCCCTTATATACATTATAATGGCGTAATGTCTTGGTAAAGAAATCCGCAGCTTCAGGCCGAATCCCCCCTCTTTTCCACCCCTTTCGCCAACATGCTAAAAAGACAGCCTTGCAACCGAGTCGCAAAGACTGCCTTTCTGTTCCTTCCTATGGTATGATACGGAGAGGATGGAAGGAAAAATTATTTTCTTGTGGTTCCGATGTGGGCGAGGATGGCATCAGTCATGGTCTTCGTATCGGCTTTTTTGAAGCCCTCTTTATAGAGGTCCGCCGTGCGCCAGCCCTCTTCGAGAGCAGCGTCGACAGCATCTTCGATAAGGGCTGCCCCTTCTTCTTCACCAAAGGAGTAACGCAGCAGCATGGCCGCCGACAAGATGGTGGCGCAGGGATTGGCAATACCCTTGCCTGCAATGTCCGGCGCCGAACCGTGGATTGGTTCGTAGAGGCTGGTCAATTCCCCGATGGACGCCGACGGCATCATGCCGATGGAACCGCCGAGGACGGCCGCTTCGTCACTCAAGATGTCGCCGAAGAGGTTGCCCGTAACGATGACGTCGAACTGTTTCGGATTGAGGGCCAGCTGCATGGCGCAGTTGTCGACATAAAAATGATTCAAGGCGACCGACGGATAATCTTTGGCCACGTCGATCATGGTGCGCCGCCACAGGCGGGACGTAGCCAGGACGTTGGCCTTATCGACGGAGGTCACCTTGCCCCGCCGTTTTTGGGCGGCCTTCATAGCAAAGGTGCCGATGCGCCTAACTTCAGGGACGCTGTAATTTTCAAGGTCCCAGGCCCGTTCGACACCGTTATGGATTTCCGATTCGCAGCGGTCACCAAAGTAGATGCCGCCCACGAGTTCGCGGACGATGAGGACGTCGGTACCGGTGACGATATCGGCCTTTAAGGGCGAATATTCCGCTAAGACCGGGGGAACCTTGACGGGACGCAGATTGACGTAGAGACCGAGGGCTTTCCGAAGGCCCAGGACAGCCTGTTCCGGCCGCAGGGTCGGTTCGACGTCGTCCCATTGATCGCCGCCGACGGCGCCAAAGAGGATGGCATCAGCCTTTTTAGCCGCTTCTACCGTTTCCTTAGGAAGGGGAGTGCCGCAGGCGTCGTAAGCCGTACCGCCGGCCATCTGTCGTTCAAAGGTCAGGCCCAACCGGCAGACCTCGTCTACTTTTTTCAGTACCCGCACGGCGCTGGCCGTGATTTCTTCCCCGATGCCGTCGCCGGGGATGACGACGATGTGTTTACTCATGAGCCTCTGCCCCCTTGATATAATTGATTAAGCCTCCGGCAGCGGCAATGTCCTGAATGAAGCCCGGCAGGGGCCGTGCCTGAAAGGTATCTCCCGTCGTCACATCGACGATTGATCCCTTGGCAATATCGACTTCGACGACGTCGCCGGCCTTGATGGCCTTTACGGCATCGCCGATTTCAAGGACCGGCAGGCCGACGTTGATGGCGTTGCGGTAAAAGATGCGGGCAAAGCTGGCGGCGATGATGACCGGAATGCCCGAAGCTTTAATGGCAATGGGAGCGTGTTCTCGCGACGAGCCGCAGCCAAAGTTGTGGCCGCCGACCATGATGTCGCCTTGCTGCACCTTTCCGGCAAAGGTTTCGTCGATGTCGACCATGCAGTGGGACGCCAATTCTTTCGGATCAAAACTATTTAAATAACGGGCCGGAATAATGACATCCGTATCAATATTATCGCCGTAGCGCCATACTTTTCCTTCTAACACCATCTTATCGTACCTCCTTGGGAGCGGCAATCCTGCCGAGAATAGCACTGGCTGCCGCAACCTGCGGACCTGCCAGATAGACTTCACTGTCGACGTGGCCCATGCGGCCGCGGAAATTCCGGTTCGTCGTCGAAACGCAGCGTTCACCGGCGGCGAGGATGCCCATGTAACCGCCAAGACAGGGCCCGCAGGTCGGCGTCGATACAGCGCAGCCTGCTGTAATGAACGTTTCAATATAGCCTTTTTTCATGGCCTCCATGTAGACTGACTGGCTGCCGGGAATGACAATGCAGCGGACGTCGGGATGAACGCTGCGGCCTTTAAAGATTTCGGCGGCAATGCGCAGGTCCTCGAGGCGGCCGTTCGTGCAGGAGCCGATGACGACCTGGTCGATCTTGATGTCACCAAAGGTACCGACGACCTTGGTATTTTCCGGCAGATGCGGGAAGGCGACGACAGGCTGTAATTTCGACAAGTCGATGTCTACGGTCCGGCAGTACTTGGCGTCATCGTCGGCCGTAACGACTTCGTAAGCGTCGGCAAAGCGCCCTTTTTCATAGGCCAGGGTCTGTTCATCGACGGGGAAAATGCCGTTTTTGGCGCCCCCTTCAATGGCCATGTTAGAAATGGTAAAGCGGTCGGTCATGTCGAGAGAAGCTACACCGGGTCCCGTAAATTCTAAGGACTTATAGAGAGCGCCGTCGACACCGATCATACCGATGAGGGTCAGCATGACGTCTTTCCCGGTGATGTCTTCCGGTTTTTCGCCGGTCAGGCGGACCTGAATGGCATCGGGGACCTTAAACCAAGCCTTGCCGGTGGCCATGGCGACGCCGAGGTCCGTCGAGCCGACGCCCGTCGAAAAGCCGCCCAGAGCCCCATAGGTACAGGTGTGCGAATCGGCGCCGACAGTCACCATACCGGGACCTACGATGCCCTGTTCCGGCAGGAGGACGTGTTCGATGCCGACACGGCCGACTTCAAAGTAATGGGTGATTTCATGTTCCTTGGCAAAGTCGCGGACAATCTTGGCCAGCCCTGCCGATTTGATGTCCTTATTAGGCGTAAAATGGTCAGGCACCAAGGCAATCTTGGTCTTATCAAAGACGGGTCGGCCTATTTTCTTAAATTCAGCAATGGCCGGCGGTGCCGTAATATCATTGGCCAGCACCATATCGACGCTGCATACAATTAAATCTCCCGCCTCTACAGACGGCACGCCAGCATGCTTGGCTAAAATCTTTTGGGTCATAGTCATTCCCATCATCTATACACTCCTTAAAAATCCTGTTTTTCGGGAAACGCTGTCATTTCTCGAAATGGATGAATATTCAAAAAAACGCAGAATTCTAAAATAGGATCAATGTTGGCTGGCAGCCGCCTTAAAGGCAGCTACTTCTGTTGGGGCCGAGGCGAAGTGACGAAAGCGAACGCGCTGATCCATGCCTTCCATGCGATTGACAGCCGTCACGAAGGCCCGAATGGAGGCCGTCATCGTATCGGTATCGATACCGGCGCCCCACGTCGTCTGCCCCGTTTTATCGGTCAGGCCGAAGTAGGCAATGCCCCGGGAATCGGAATCACCGTCGAGGTCATGTTCGCTGTAGACGAGGTTTTCAAACTCGATGCCGTAGGCCTTACAGATGGCGTTGCTGACGGCATTTAATTGACCGTTGCCGTCGCCTTGGAGGACGATTTCTTCGCCATTGGCCCGGACCAGGACCGTGCCGATCCAGCGGTTGCCCTTCTTCTGCAGGGAAAAGTCTTCGACTTTCAGCGGGCTTTCCGTATTGAGGTAATGTTTCTGGAATACGTCGTAAATTTCATGAGGCTTCAATTCCTGATGAGCGTGGTCGGACACTTCTTTTACGAAGTAACTGAAGTCTTCGCGCATCTTCTTGGGCATGGCGATGCCGTAGTGCTGCTCCATGATAAAGCCGATGCCGCCCTTGCCGGACTGGCTGTTGATGCGGATGACGTCGGCATCATAGGTCCGACCGATATCGTGGGGATCGATGTAGAGGTAGGGGCAGTTCCAGTAGGGCTGATGCTGTTCGGCCCGATAATGCATGCCTTTGGCAATGGCATCCTGATGAGATCCCGAGAAGGCGGCAAAGACCAGTTTCCCGGCGTAAGGCTGACGAGGGTGGACTTCCATGCGTGTCACCCGTTCATACGTATCGACGAGGTCTGTCATGTGGGAAAAATCGAGGCCCGGATCGACGCCGAGAGCATACATGTTCATGCCGATGGTCACGATATCGGCATTGCCCGTCCGTTCGCCGTTGCCAAATAAGGTCCCTTCCACGCGGTCAGCCCCGGCCAGGATGGCCATTTCGGCATCGGCCACGCCGGTCCCCCGATCGTTATGGGGATGGACCGACAAGACGACGTTGTCGCGGTATTTCAGGTTCTGCGAGATATAGGCGATTTGCGAGGCAAAGACGTGAGGCATGGACATCTGCACCGTCGACGGCAAATTGATGATGGCCTTGCGGTCGGCCGTCGGCTGCCAAACGTCGAGGACGGCGTTGCAAACGTCGAGGGCGTATTCCGGTTCCGTCCCGGTAAAGCTTTCCGGCGAATATTCGAAGCGGTAGTCGGCGCCGGCTTCTTCCGTCAGTTTTTTCAGTAAGGCCGCCCCTTCGACGGCAATCTGCTTGATTTCTTCCTTCGATTTATGGAAGACCTGCTGGCGCTGGGCAAAGGACGTCGAGTTATAGACGTGGACGATGGCATGCTTAACGCCCTTCAAGGCTTCAAAGGTCCGGCGGATGATGTGCTCCCGCGCCTGGGTCAGGACCTGGACGGTGACGTCGTCGGGAATCAAATTATGATCGACTAAGTAGCGCAGGAATTCGAATTCCGTTTCCGATGCTGCCGGGAAGCCGACTTCGATTTCCTTAAAGCCCATGGCGACCAAGACCTTGTAAAATTCAACTTTTTCTTCTAAACTCATAGGGATGATAAGGGCCTGATTGCCGTCGCGCAAGTCGACGCTGCACCAGACCGGTGCCTGTTCGGGATACTCCCGCTGAGTCCAAGACATATCGACGACGGGCGGCATAAAATAACCTTTTTGATAATGTTCTACGTGTTCCATGGTCATCACTCCTATGATTATGAAATAAATTAAAAACAACTCATTACACAATCAAAATAAAAAAAATCTTCCACCTCCAAAGAGACGAAAGATTTCACTTGCGCGTTACCACTCTAATTCCTATGCTTCCATAGGCACTCTACAGGTACGGACTTTAGGTCGATACCCTCCTGTCTGTTAACGGCCAGGCCCCGGCTCCACCTACTCCTTTTGTTTCAGCGAGCTGCTTAGAGAGGAGTTCCGTTCCATGCCGCTGCTGCCTCGCACCTGCCGACAGCTCTCTGTAAGCTTTCTGGAACCTACTAGTTCTCTTCAACGCATTTTTATTTTGGATTGTTTTGTTGATGGTTCGTATCTTACCACCATCATGTCTGTTTGGCAAGGCTTTTTTCAAAATATTTTAAAGTTAAACGTCAAACTTATGTTAATAATTTCTAAATGATTCTAGTTTAACGTTTATCTTGAAACAAGTTGCTTAAAAGGTACCTTCCCGCCCGGAAACAAGACCGGCCCTATCTTTTTTCAATCATTAATGCTATAATAAATAAGTTACACAACAAGGAGGAAGTACATGTTAGAGAAATTCCAAAATTTAAATATCAGCGAAGTCATTATCCGTGCCCTGAACGAAATGGGTTTTGAAGAACCGACGCCGATCCAGTCCGAATCGATTCCCGTCGCCATGAGCGGCTCCGACATGATTGGCCAGGCCCAGACCGGTACCGGTAAGACCGCTGCCTACGGCATTCCTGTCCTGGAAAAAATATTGAAGGCCGAACCTTCCAAAGAAATTCAGACCGTCGTCTTATCCCCGACCCGTGAACTCGCCATGCAGGTCGCCGAAGAACTGAACCACTTGGCTCAATTCACCAACATTCAGGCCCTGCCTATTTACGGCGGTCAAGATATGGAACGCCAGCTGCGCCGCCTGCGGAAAAGCCCGCAGATCATCGTCGCCACCCCGGGCCGCCTCATCGACCACATGAAACGCGGCACCATCGACTTGAGCCACATTGCGACCATCGTCCTCGACGAAGCCGATGAAATGCTGGACATGGGCTTTATCGATGACATCAACCTCATCATGGCAGCGACCCCAAACACGCGCCAGACCCTGCTCTTCTCGGCTACCATGCCGAAACCGATCCGACAATTGGCCGAAACCTTCCTTCACGACCCCCTCATGATTCGCATGAAGACCAAAGAAGTCACCATGGACCTCATCGAACAGTCTTACATCGAAGTACCGGATCGCCAGAAGTTCGACATCCTCTGCCGTCTCCTCGACCTGCAGGAACCGGATTTGGCCATCATCTTCGTCCGCACCAAACGCCGCGTCGACGAAGTCTCAGAAGCCTTAAAGAAACGCGGCTACTCGTCAGAAGGCATCCACGGCGACCTGACCCAGGCTAAGCGCGACACCGTCATCCGCCAGTTCCGTGAAAAGACCATCGATATCTTGGTCGCTACCGACGTCGCCGCCCGCGGCCTCGATATCAGCGGTGTCACCCACGTCTTCAACTACGACCTGCCCCAGGACCCGGAAAGCTACGTTCATCGCGTCGGCCGTACCGGTCGTGCCGGCCAGAGCGGCGAAGCTACGACCTTCGTCATTCCCCGTGAAATGGAACACCTGCGCACTATCGAACGCCTCATTAAGCGCAGCATCGCCCGCCGCAAAGCACCGACCTTCTCCGAAGCCTTAGAAGGCGCCCAGCAGGCAGCCATCCGCAACCTGGCCGCTACCGCAGAAGAAGGCAACTTCGGAAGCTATAAAGAAAATGCCGAAGAACTCCTGGCAAACTACGACTCGGCGTCCCTCGTTGCAGCCGCTATCAAGCTGCTCACGAAAGAACCGGACACGACGCCCGTCAAGATTACCGAAGAAGCCCCTCTCCGCGTCCATCGCAGCCGCCAAGGGAAAAATAATCGCGACCGCAACTATCGCCGCAACGACCGCAATCGGAAAGACCGCCGCAACGGAAAAGAAGACGGCCAAGAACGAGGCGAACGCCGTCGTCACTTCGCTCCGAAAAATCGCGACTCCAATAACCACGGCACCTTCCGTAACAACCAGCGCTCCGAAAAAAAACAACATAAAGAACCGAATCGTTCCGTGTTTAAGCCTTACTTCAAAGACTGATTCGAGCATAGAAATACCCTCCCTACCGGTGTAGAGAGGGTATTCTTTTTGCCAGTTTCGATTCACGCGCCCATGAAGGGTGCAACGAGCCGATAAAGCTGAATGAGCAAATTATTCGAGTTTCAATCCACGCACCCATGGAGGGTGCGACTCGGCATCGCAATTGACAGGGAATCGTTCATGTAGTTTCAATCCACGCACCCATGAAGGGTATGACCATAGTATTATACTCACACGATACTTATTATGTGGGCTTTTTATCTTCCGAAAACTTTTACCGTCCCCTCCTTGTGCGTAAGATAGGATACATATAAACAAGTAACGGCCATTGCTGCAACCGTGATAGCTCCTTGCCAGTCCGGCATATTTCCAAAACCATATTTTCCAACTCCCAGGAACAAGCTAATGGCTGATACAATTACGACGAATGCCGACAACGCATATACTACTTTGTCACGGTGCGACGGTGCTACCCAAACGGAAGTGGCCAGTGCAAACATGGTAGCAAGTATCCCTTCAACAACGATGGAACAAAATGCATAGAGAAAGCCCGTCGTCCCGGCAAAGATTAAAATGAGTGCTAGGGCAATAAAACGAACAAGGCCATAAGAAACAATAAAAGACGGTAAAACAAGTATCCAACGCAGAACGTTCATAATAACACCTTCCTATATCCTTCAATACATCTACATAATAACTGATGAGTTTCCTTGTATGTCATAATCCCCCTTATTTATTGGTATCACTTGCAGTAGACGTTCATCGACGTTATAACAATCCGACAACAAATGCACAAGGTAAATGTTTCAATCCATGAACTTATGGATAAAGAACATCGACACTTACTTCGCGAGTTGTAGTGCTGTTTCATCCATTTTATCTTTTGCCCAATCCATCTTGCTTTTTGGAACAGGGATGAATGTTGTTATTGCAAAATCAAGGATAAGTAAAATTGCTGCATAATACCATTTATACTGATAAGCTATGAAGATAAGAATAGCAAAGTCAATGACTTGAGGTATCCTACGGAACTTGTACCATTTTGACAGCGGGCAAACAATTGGCCTGAAATCAAAGGGTAACATAAGCGCCCGTTGTATATCAAGTACAGCTCGTTGAGTCAGATAAGCTTGTACAGTGAAGAAATCAACAATAAAGTATAAGACAATCAGTTCAATCATTTGTTTCAACCTCCTTCTATGCATCGAAATAATACCTAATGTATTTCCTTGATCATAGCTGCTTCAATCCACGCACCCATGGAGGGTGCGACCCTTCATTATTGAGTTGCTCCCGAACTGCTAACTGTTTCAATCCACGCACCCCTGAGAGTGCGACACGTTCTTCTTGGCATAATCCATCTGACCACTGTCGTTTCAATCCACACACCCATGAAGGGTGCGACCATTATCACATCTTCCGCGTCCATCGGGTCACGGTTTCAATCCACGCACCCATGAAGGGTGCGACCGAAGCTGCCTACAATGCAGGACCCGGACGAATCGTTTCAATCCACGCACCCATGAAGGGTGCGACGGCATGAAATGATGAGATACGGTAGATTAACTGTTTCAATCCACGCACCCATGAAGGGTGCGACTATTATCTCTCAGTGTAATCACTCCTTAATCAACGTTTCAATCCACGCACCCATGAAGGGTGCGACTATGGATCGGGCGTAAAATGGAGCGTACAAAACGTTTCAATCCACGCACCCATGAAGGGTGCGACCTTCTGCGGGATCATCGGCACCAACACCACGCCGTCGTTTCAATCCACGCACCCATGAAGGGTGCGACGCACTGTTAGTCGGAAGCCCGGTTTAGCCGTGTCCGTTTCAATCCACGCACCCATGAAGGGTGCGACTTTATATTGCCCTCGTTAGGAGTAGAGCGCATTGCAGTTTCAATCCACGCACCCATGAAGGGTGCGACCCAAGGCCGCCAGCACCAGCCAGTCAGTCGCGGCGTTTCAATCCACGCACCCATGAAGGGTGCGACTTTATCGGATTCCAAATCGTTTGTCGCCATATCGTTTCAATCCACGCACCCATGAAGGGTGCGACTTTCATTTTCGATCATCCTTTTCCGGGGCTTTCAATGTTTCAATCCACGCACCCATGAAGGGTGCGACTATTGATGGTGACCAGTCAGTTTCGGGAAATCAGTTTCAATCCACGCACCCATGAAGGGTGCGACCCGCCGGCACTCTTAACCTCAGCCGTCCCGCCGAGTTTCAATCCACGCACCCATGAAGGGTGCGACGACTGGTCAGAGCGGAAACCCCAAAACGGATTATGTTTCAATCCACGCACCCATGAAGGGTGCGACTTCTGCTATAACCATAAGCCCATTAGATTCAGGGCGTTTCAATCCACGCACCCATGAAGGGTGCGACGGTCAACACAACACAGTAACTATTAGAGAAGCATGTTTCAATCCACGCACCCATGAAGGGTGCGACAGCAAAAGGACGTTTTTATAGTCTCTTTTGCGCGTATCGATGGGGATATTTCCCCACTGATACAGTTTGTTCTTACTAAATTAGGGATCTAATCAATTTTTTCTATCGTAATCGAGATTTTTGGCGGCTAATACGATGTTCACTATATCTTCGCACTGTCAATCTGTGCCTTTCTCCGGTTCTGATGCACGGGTTTCGTCATAGGGTTATATGTGACGTCATATTAGCCGACCATGGTCAAAATCCCCGTTTTCTCTCTAGAATCCCTTACTGGATTTTTTCACCTTCCTGATAGACTTCAATGTTGAGGCCTTCGATATTTTTCAAGGCGCTGTCATCGATGACGTAGTCGTCAAAGGAATGGGCTGCTGTACCGCTTTCTTTTAAGTTAGCCGTGACGCTGTGATGGACACGAGCTGACGAGGCGTTGCCCGTTTTATTATTATGGCGAACCCAATAGAATTTCGTCATTTCAATGCTGCCTTCCGGCCGAGCTGAGGATGCATCGTTTTCAAATAAGGTGACCAAGGCTTCTTTTACCTTTTCCGCATCGTCTTCACTAAAGCCCGTTTTTTCAGCCAACTGGACGTTGATGCTGCCGACGACTTTATAGACGCCGAAGTCGACGCGATGCTTCATCCCCATCGTATCGGAGCCTTTTATATCTCCCGGTTCAGTGTTAACGCTCTTAGTAATCTGCATACTGGTAATGATAATAGGATTTAAACTAATAGCCGTATGAATGGATACAGGCCCGCGCACACCGACGGAAACAGAGTCAATGCCACCACCTTTTTTCAGCGCAAAAACCTGACCGAAAGCACGGACATCGGTCCAAATTTTGCAGGCTTCTTCGGCAATCATTTTATTCCGTCCGGCATCTTTTTCTTTCATCGCCAAAGGTTTCTTCATAGCTTCTTCACCGGCGACTCTTGATCGAATACTGTCATATCCGTCGTCACAACGTTCGTTGGACTGAACCAAAATTCGTTCACCCATGTCCTGCAAGCGGTTGCGAATCTTGCGCTTAAGGCAGACGTCAGAAATTTCGCCGTAGCCGTCGTAATCACTGCGCGGCTGGTTACCGTTCAAAGGATCCCCGTTGGGATTGGCATGGTCTACGGTGATAAAGCCGATAAAATCAATTTTATTTGCTAATGTCGTCATGATAATTCCTCCCTATTACGCTTCATCTGATTGATCAGCTGAATCTGATTCCCCAGATTGACTATTTTTTGAGTCTGTATAATCTTGACTTTCCTGTTGGATAACGACCTGTTGACTATAGAATCCAAGCAGGAAGCGACTTCCCAAGGGTGCGTCGGAGACAAAATCTTCTTCCTGAAAAAGATCCGTTATCCGGGCCAACAGCTCAAGTTCTTTCGAGCCATGTTTTTCTTTCTGTTTTTGCATGTATGGAAGCAGGCGATTGTGAATGGTCATCCACGTCTTCGCCGGCCGCATGGAAAATACCTCCATGTACTTCATGGCGTTCGTAAGCCGCGAATACTTGTCCTTCCCCTTAAAAGTGGACCGTTCTATTTGGTCGGCTACGGCCAAAAGTCTTCCAAAGAGATAATCACGATTGCAGTTTTTTTCATCAAGTGCCACTTTATATTCTTCCTCCTTTGAATGAGTTCCATTCCATCGATTACAAATGACGGTACAAGCCGGTTCTACAATACCATGTCTCCACGGATAGTACTTATTGCCGGATGCAGTATTGGCCATCGTGACGACGCGCCGCACAATGCATCGTTCCATGTCGATGGGTAAGGGCCGTCCTTGTACGATACAATTGAAAATGCGTTCGAGCTCCATCTTCATTTTCGTATCACTGACATTTTCGCCATAGCAGGCCTTAATGAGGGTTCGTGGCGAAGGTACCCCCACATAGCCGAGGATTCTTTTTTTAGATTTACGGCTAATTTTATCCTTTTTTTCTTTATTATCCGTAACCTCTTTATGCTGAATCCAGCGGCCCGATTTATGCCATTTTTCAATACGCCGAATAAAATCCCTTCCCGAAAACTCATCGTAATAACAAATGGATAGTCGCCCTGATGTAATCGCATCGAGAACGATAACGTTCGCTTTCGCATTCGGATCTTTTTCAAAATTATGGTAATATCCCTTAATAGCACGGTCAAAGCTTTCTACCCATTGCGTTAATGTCTGCGGCTGTGTAATTTCTAAAGGAGTACTCCATTCATCACCAATAACATCGTTCGTAGCCGACAAAATATCGGGAAGCGGCGTTGAACTACTCCAAGCCAAAAAGACGCGGCCCTCACAATCATGACCTTGGTTGCGAATAAGCCAGGCCAAGGCATTGGTAGCTTTTTGCAAGGTTTCATGGCCGAGAGACAAACATTCATGCGCGTTTTTAAAACGACCGCGAAAGGTAAGTCCCTTAGTATCATTGGATGAAATGAGCTTAGACTTGTCCTTTGGCGAACGGATTCTCTTGCCTTGTTTGCCCGCAGGACGCATCATTTTTCCCGTTGCGTAACAAAGCTCCAAATCTTTAGAAAATTCATGCTTAAAAAAGGCTATATATTGCCGCTGCAAGTCCTGATCCTTCCATAAATCAGGTTCATTATCACCGGGGATATGGATGACTCGAAACCGAACTAAGGCTTTTAAAATGTCGTCACTTACCGCAGAAAAGATATCCGGTTTAGGTCGGTCTTTATAAGGCCATTTTTGCATGATGTTGCCCTTATCATCACGGTAGAGGACGGGCGGATTGGCCCTGCACAGGTCATCGATGATATCATGCTGCGTAACGTATTTATACACCGCTTCTACCTTAGGGATACTATAAGGAGAATGGACCCACTTGCCTAAGAGCTCTACATAGAGTGAGTAAGGGCTTCGTCCTTTTTTATCCCGTTCTTCTCGATATAAGTCACCGTCACGGGCAATATAAATTAATTTGTCATGCAGCGGATGTGGGGCCAAGTTCGACGTCCTCACTTCCGAAGCCGGGGTACAGGGAAGGAGGGTTGACTGTTCTGCTTTGGGAAGGACGCTGGCATGACTAAAGTTACCCTCACCGTCGATGGTCACTTCGATTTGGGCTTTCTGTACGACATGACAGATTGGCATTAAAACAGCCTTACTCCCCTCTATATTCTCTTTTCCCACCAAGTCTTCATGGGCATCGTAGGTTTTAACTAACTCCATAATCCAGCTCATGGCAAGTCTCCTTCCAGCACCGCCGCTTCTCGTCCACGGAGCAGATATCGTCCGGTGTAAAGACTTTGGCTTTCACCTTGTGAATATTCCGCACGAGGGTGCAGGCTTCCGGGCGAATAAAGCGAATGACGCCGTGATTCATGACAGGCTGCCAAAAACGGACCTGCATCATGTCTCGCCCCGTTTCATCAGGATAGTTAAAGCCATGGAACATCGTTCCCAAGGGAATAGCCGGAGTATCATCATAAACACCGGGAGCTTCACCATAGTCAACGGGCTCTACATAGCCCTGACATTCTCGCGTACCTAAGAAAATATCACGGCGGCCGCCTCGTTCGACCATTCGTTTGGCAATCTTATAGTGCTTATTTTCATTGCGGTCACAGGCAAGTTCCGGTCGATGAAGGTTGAACTCAAAATGAGCCTTCACTTCATAGCAAACGTCGCTCAAATACTTATAAATAGACAACGTATTCATTTTCTTATTATAGCCCTTTGGTTTTACCCCGCGAGACTGGGTACGAATCTCCTTCATGACCCGCATTTCATCGATGTACCAGATGATCGTCGGTTTCCAATAAATACCTTCAACGATTCCTTTCAAAGCCTGGTAGGTTGGCACAGAATAGGATGATTTTTCGCCGCCTATACGGGTAATGGGATCGGAAAATAACGCCATTCTTCCGTATACTTTAAAGGTTATTTCATTTCGCAAAATATCCCCTCCTTAATAATTACAAAATGGATTTGCTTGTTCTTCTAATTTGAGACCGATGGCCGAATCATAATACTTTTCCCGCAAGGCCAATGGTCCTTGCAGAGTCTGGAAAATAGCACCCATTCGCTGAAGCTGTTCCAGTTCATAGGAAAAGACATTGACCGTATATGGCTGAACCTTCTTGAACAGTTTCAAGAGTTCCTTCGGATTTTCAACGGAACCATTTAAGGCCTTAATGAAATCTTTCCCCTCCTCATAAGGAACGATGACGCCGATGGTTTCCGAGTCGATGACCGAAAAGGCATTGCCTGCATCCCAAAAAGCATGACGATAGGAAAGGTACTTGCTTATTTCTATCTTGTCTCGTTCCCCACAGGCCTGATATCCGATATCATTCGCTGAAATAAGTTCTAACATGGTATACTTCCTCGGCGGCAACTCATAAGATTTCTTGAGATCTCCTCGATCGTTGTAATACTTCATAAAGTAGGCATCCAAATTATCTGGTTTTAGAATGTCCTGGATATCGATATTATGAAGCAAATCCTTGGCCATTTTGATGCCGATTTGGATGTCGGGCAGTTTATCGAGATTTTCCCTTTCCATCTGAAAGATCTTGACTAGGCCTGATTCCATTTCACCATGACGGTTACAGCGGCCTGCCGCCTGGGCCAGAGAATCAAGGCCGGCCAGAGCACGGTATATCGTCGTGAAGGACACGTCGACACCGGCTTCAATCAGCTGCGTCGAGATACAGATGAGCCTGCGCTTCGATGTTCCGCTATGAAAGGCCGCCAAGGCCTCCTTCATGCGTTTAATTTTATCCATTCGATGGGCCGGACACATTTTGGTGCTCAAGTGAATCACCTCGACTTTGTCTTCGCTGTTGGCAGCCAGATTCTTTACAGCCGTATAGATGTCGCGAGCCTGGCGAGTCAAATTGACGATGCAGAGGACACTGCCCGATTCCACCGCATCTTTCAGCAGCAAGGGTGCCAGCGTTTCAGCCGTATGCAAGGTATCTTTCAAATACTCGAATTTTACTCGCTGAAAAGCCTCATAAACAGCCTTTAGATCATCCATTATTTCCCCATCAGACTCAATGCAATGCATCTTCATGTTATCTAATCGGGGCTGCGTCGCCGTGCAAAGAACGGCCGTGACGCCGGCAAAGTGCTTTAAGAAATTCATAGCCAGATTAAACATATAGGTGCATTTAACGGGTAAGGTCTGAATTTCATCGAATATGATGATACTGTCGGTCAATGCCTGAAGCCGGCGGGTCGATTGGCAGCTTCCTTCAAATAAAGTCTCAAGGAAATGAACTTGGGTCGTAAAAATAACCGGCGTGTCCCAGCGTTCGGTCAATAACTTCCGCCATTCCCGCTCTTCCTCACTCATGTCTTCCTTGGGCAATACGTTGGAATGGTGCTCCAACACGGCCGCATCAAGCTGGAATACGTCACGGATTTCCTTGGCATTTTGATCGATAATCGACGTATAAGGAATGACGACGATGATTCGCTTTTTATGGTACTTTTGGGCCTGAGCTAACGCAAAGCGCATACTAGCAAAATTCTTGCCGCTCCCCGTCGGTACCGACAAGGTGTAGATGCCCGGTTTCTCCGTTCCAAAGTGTTGGCAGGCATCACTGATTTTTTGCCGTTCCAAGGCAATGGCCCGGGCCTTACCATCTACCGGCAGGACAAAGGAGTGAAGCTTATCTTCCAATTTCCCGGAAAAGAGATTCCACAGCTTATCGTAATCCCAATTCTGCGTCAAAGAGGAGTTCCCTTCGAACTCTGCCGAATCCAATCGATCAGCATCGACTAACCAGCTAAAAAGCAGCCTTTCGACCATGCCCCAATAAAACCAATATTTTTGGCGGTTTTCACGATTTTTAGACGGACAGCATTTATTAATGCGGTCCTGGAATTCTTCGACTTCGGCAACGGCTTTATGGAAGAGATCATCCAACTCCGTCGATGACAGGACCGATTCAAAAAAGTAATCCTCTTCCTCTTTCGTTGCAACGCCTTCTTTTTGAAGACGCCGTACATAATCCGATTCGCCGCGCTCACTCAAAAAGTTCGCCAATCCGCCGTGATGAGACATAACGGAAAGATCGATTAGATTGATCGTCTTCCTTTTCATCTCCTCATTTAGACTGCCATAACGCTTCCATAAAAACTTGGCTCCTCCTGTCGAATGATCGATTTTGCCACGATCACGAACTGCTGTTTCAGCATCGGCAATTATGTCTCGAATATATACCTGAAAAGGCTTTTGCCCCTCAATCCACTGACTGCGGCTCTTAGAAAAATCATGCAAGAGGCCGGTCAACTTCGCCAAGGCGCCCAAGCCCCAAGGTGTTGCGGCAACTTCCATCTTCTCAGCCACGTTCACTAAGTGATTCCTCAAAGCCTGTACCACAACCTTGCCGTCCTTATCTCTTCGAAAATGCGCTATAATCGTCATAAAAGCTCCTAGCAATACGACGTCAGGCCGGTCTATGCCTCAATCTAAGCCATATACCGGTTCACGATGCGGCTTCCTGACAAGAAACAATCGACATTCATATATCTCTAAAACTCATTATACTCCTAAACGATATTTACTACAAAGCATGTAGATTAGAATTAAATAAAAATTAATGAAAGCATACCTCCCTTCTCTAAAGTAATTTCAATGAATGATGTAAAATCCCACATCCGATTTACGATGAGAATAAATTGACATGTCATGTATCCTTTGAGCCCATTATAGTGCTTCGTTATTTCTCAAATCATAACGTAATATCGAGGGCCGCCTCGGGAAACAACGCATACAAAAAAACGCCGCGAGTCCTCTAAACTCACGGCGTTCCTATCCTTTAATAGACTTCGTTATCTTTTCGTTTCGTCACCGTCGGATGGCTGTCGATAATGATCTGGCGGCGCAGGCAAGTGGCATCGTGGTCGTTGATGATGCCGCAGGCTTGGAGGTGGGAGTAAATAGTGACACCGCCGACATACTTAAAACCGCGCTTCTTCATATCTTTGCTGATTCGTTCCGACAAGCCGTTGCGGACCGGAATCGCTCCCTTGGCATGACCTTGATAGAGAATCGTTTTTCCGCCGGTGAAGCTCCAGAAGTAGTCGCACAAGCTTCCGAATTCGTCGCGCAGTTTCTGACAGCAACGGGCATTGTTGATGACAGTCTGTATCTTCCGGGGCGAGCGGATCATGCCGTCGGTATTTAGGATGCGTTCCACATCGGCGTCGTCGTAAGCTGCCACCTTATCGTAATCAAAGTTGTCGAAACACTGCCGGAAAATATCCCGCTTGCGCAAAACGATCAGCCAACTGAGGCCGCACTGCAGGTTTTCCAAGGTCAAATGCTCAAACATCTGCCGATCATCGTGAACGGGAACGCCCCATTCGTTGTCATGATACGTCGTATTGAGCGGATCCGTATTGGCCCATTCACAATATCCCATCTTTTTCTCCCCTTTCTTAACCCGAAAGGCAGCCCTCTCTTCTCGGTCCTCATCAAATCAAAGGCTTAGCGCCATGATAGTCCTTGAAACAGAGGCGGCAGTCCTGACGAACCCGTTAGCAAACACATGTTTCCATATCCTAATTATACCATCGAAGGAAGTTCCTCGCTACCGATAAGGGATGCGCCCTCGAAAGAGAATTTCCCATTGATTCTTTCCCAAACTTTTGCTATAATCAGTTCAACTTCATATGTAATGGTACTGACTGCTGCCGAGTAGTCAGAGTGCGCCGTGTTCCTCATCGTCAGGTCTTAGCAGATGAGGACGCGGCGCCTTTTTAGTTTTTAGGAGGAAACAATGAAAACATTCTTTTACAAGGAACCTTATGAGGAAAATGGAAAAACGGTCTTAGAGGTCAATCTCTTCCCGGACAAATACTGCAACTTTAACTGCATCTTCTGCCCGGTCAGCCGAAAGTTGACCCACATACAAACAGAGGAAACCGTCCATTTGGACGACATGGCCCCGGCCATGGGCGACTTACAGCAACGGCTCCGTGACATACGTCCCGACTTAGTCTTTATTAACTCCCTGGGAGAAGCCCTGCTCTTACCGGAACTCGAACAGATCATCCATACCATCCACGAAGCCGGAATTCCCGTACGCCTCCTCTCCAACGGCTACCTCTATGGAAATCCGGAATACGCCAGACTGGCCGGTCACTGTGAAGAAGTCATTGGCGAACTGAAAATGGCTCACGAAGCAGCCTTTCAAAAGGCACAGCGCCCCCTTCCGGGCTACACCCTTCATCAGCATATAAACAACATGGTCCGATTCCGAAAAAACTACAGCGGCCGCTTCCATCTGGAGATCACCATCGTCAAAGGCTACAGTGACGATGCGGACTCTCTCGAAATTTTCCACAAGGCCGTCCAATCCATAACGCCTGACGAACTTCACGTCGTAACCCTGGAGCCTCCCTTCGATAAAGTGTTGGCCATCGCTCCGGAAAGGCTCGAAGAGATTACGCGTTTTCTGCAAGAACCTTTGAACTTCTAATTTCGGTGAAGCTCAGACGCCCTTAGCGAACCGCCCTGCAAGGTCAGCCCCCTCCCAAAAGAAAAGCCGCAAGTCCACAGACCCGCGGCTTTCATCCTCGTTTTAGAATAATTGTTTCAATCCCTTTTTCCAGCAACGAATCAAATAATAGATGCTTAATAATAATACGTCCCGTTGAGGCGATAGGACCAGCCTAACCGATTCATGCCGTATTCAAAAATCTTGTTGGGAGCCATGAGCACCGTCGTATGATTTCCCGACATGGTATTGGTCCGATACCGCCACATGTCCGTCTTATACTGAGAAAAACGCCAAGTCACGACCTCACCCAACCTGCCGTTTTGAACTCTTTTTACAGAGACAGAAAACCATTTCCCGGTCGCACTCGTCCCATAGGTTAAGGTATCATCCATGACATAGACGTCTACATTCTCCGATGCCATATGGTTGACCCAAACGTCGGCAGCCCCGGCAGAACCGGTGCCGGCAAAGAAGCACATACATCCCACACAACAAATCAATAACGTCTTCCACAACCGTTTCACGACCTCATCTCCTTTGTGAATAGAATCGCCTGTCAATCATACATATAGCAGCGCCTTAATAGTAATGCGTGCCGTCACTCGAATAGGACCATCCCAACTGCTTCATCCCATATTCAAAGATTTTATTAGGCACCAGGACGCCCGTACGACGGCTGCCGGCCATGGTGCTCGTGTAATATTGCCACACCGTATCGGCCTTAAAGAACCGCCAAGTCACCACTTTGTCCAACTTGCCATTTTGAACCCGTTTGACAGCTACGGCAAACCACGGTCCCTGTGAATCGGTTCCGGAAGCTAAGATATCATCCATGACATACAAATCCACATTTTCCGAAGCCCAATGATCGACCCAAACGTCGGCAGCCTTCGAAGGACCGGCGCAGCCGAAGAGGACCAGATATATCAACAAAAAGACTGCCAATGCCTTAGCCAACTTTCTCACCCGCTTCATCCCCTTTACTAAAAATAACGCTCTATCCTCATAGCAATAGGCCATCGCAGTACACGTCATGATAGAGAGTATCGAACGATAGAACAACTAATTGAGCAGCCATCTGACTGGTAGCAAATACGAAAAACCCCCTCCATTCGATTCTATATACTTCCGATTATACAAAGCCATCGTGACAAAACCGTCTCTATTCATAGAATTCATGTTCAAAAGGCCCTGTACTGCCGACGTTTTTCCCCCTTTCCGCGTCCGTTCCGGTCACAATGAATTCTCTATTTTTTAGTCATCTGACTATATCTGCGATTTATAGCTATTTTCATTATAACAAAATAAAGGCAACTTTGTTATACTGTTTTATACAAAAAAGATGCTCGATCTATGCTCCCGACGGCCGATGCCTGCACCCGTATCCACGATGTGCCATCGGCAGCGGAATCATTGCCATAAACCCCCTTCTGCCTCACCGGATTTGCAGCACAAAAAGACATATCGCGCCTTTCTTTTAGCTCAGCTTCTGCCAAGGGCCAAAAGGGGTTCGATATGTCTTTTTCTTTTATGATTGAAAGGAGTTCGCCTATGGCTGGGAATCTTCTTTTACAACGGGGATATACACCCGCTTTAAAGGAATCATCTGTTGATACTTTTCACTCAAATCCGGATAGTATTTCAAAATCAAATCGACCAGCTCGTTTCCATTGATGCCGCGAATGATGGGCGTGCTGTCCAGATACTTTTGGGCATTCCGGGTATAGTTAGATAAGGTTACAAAAAGGCCGTAGTCCCCTTCCCGCATGGCGCCTTTCAAGGATTGGATGGCCGCTTCCCTTATGTCGCCGTCCTGGCTTTTAACCTGCACCAGAATCCGAGGCGGCAACTCATCTTTATAAGCCGTAATGTCGATTCCGCTGTCTCCGCCATGGGCCGACACGATGGTACGATACCCCATGGCCCGTAAGAGGTCAGCCACAAAGTCCTCTAAACCATATCCTTTGAGATGCTTGCTCAATTCCTTCAAAATGAAATCTCTCGTCGCCTCTACAATATCCGCTGCCGTAGCCCCCACACTGTCATCTTCCTCATCCCCGATGGCTTCCGTGTGTTTCTCGAATCCCTGATCAAGGGCAGAAAGATACTCGTCGGCATAATTTTTCACCAAAAAGAAGGTCAGGGCAGAACCGATTTCATACAGCGCACCTTGAGAGAAGAAAGTCCGGGGAAGATGCTTCAACCATGTCACCTTACGCTGCTGGCCATACGATGCATCGCCCGGATGAAACTCATATTCCCCTTCAATGATGCCGATATTAATCCGGCGATCGATTTTGGACGGGAATACCACGTAATCGCCGATTCCGACCTCGTGGACAAATCGATAGAGCATACCGGCATGGGTTGAAATCCGGCCCTTGCGGGCATCGGGATAAACGGCTGCGTACTTTTCCTTGAAAGCATCGCGATTGGCTTCGAGCTGACTCAAATCACCCATATCCTCCCAACCAATGGCAATGACATGGCGCTGCAAAAATAAATTATCATCCGTTGTATGAATCCCCCATACCCTTTTTTCTTCATGAGACATATCCTTATACCGCCTTATATCGTGTTTTGAATAATGCATTTTCAACTTAAATTTAATTATATCACGAATGAGGCAGCAAAGTCCCTCAAAAAAGGCACCTTCATCACAATCCGATGCCTTATGGCCTTTTCACACCCAAAAGTTACATTTCTGCTAAGGCCTGCCGTACAATTTCCTGCAAGTCTTCATCGCCCTTGCCGTCCATAGCCGCTTTTTTATACCATTTTATGGCTTGTTCCCGATCTTGTTCGACGCCGGTACCGTAACGGTAACAGTTTCCCAAATAGCACATGGCTTCGGCACTGCCAATTTCCCGATTCGCTGCTTTTCGAAACCATTCGACAGCTTTTCGATAATCTTGTTCAACACCATTGCCAAAGTAATAGCACCTTCCTAAATCACACTGTGCATCGTCATCTCCTTGATCAGCTGCTTTTTGGTACCACGCTGCGGCTTTGCTGTAATCTTGTGCGACGCCTTTTCCTTCATAATAGCAGTCCCCTAACTGATACTGCGCACTGGCATGGCCTTGGTCGGCTGATTTTTGGAACCATGAAAAGGCCTGATACTCATCTCCATCCCATGATGCTTCTCCTCCCAAATTGTATTGTGCCATGGAATCTCCCAGTTCAACGGCTTCCCGATACCATTTCTGATGCCATATTGCACCGCCCCAGTCCCGCTGGTTCTCATACACGCTGCGGAAAACCTCCCCGACATCGTCTCGCCACAATACAAATTCAGCAACCACCTCGACCGTATGGAGCTTCAGAAAAAGGGTGAGCTGCTTTGGCGAACGAGAAATCTTTTTTACCATATCACGGTTACAGGGAAGATGAACCCGAGAATTGACAACCCCGGTCTTAGTCAATCCTACATCTTTCAAAATCGTTTCTGCATAATCATCTTTTGCACAAAAGCAAAAGGGCCGAATAAAAAACGGCAGCCTCTCCGCCTCGGCATCATAGTCTGCAAGTACCGCCGTCACCCTACCAAAGGGCAGGAAGGGCATCTGACGGATTCTTTCTTCATAAGCGACCTCCGTTTCATACGGGAATGGCTCCCAACAGATGGGCTGTACAGCGATCAACTCGTCGCCATGCTTCAGATACACCTTACTGTAATCACAACAGACCTCATCCTCATGAATCCTTAACTTTGCCACCAACTCCCCGTCGATGACCGTGTCATCGGTCACGCCGGTCACGTAAAAAGCTTGGACAGGCGAAAATCGGATATCCGGATTACGATCGATATGGTACCTCAAAAAACAGCTGTCCGTATACCCGTCGCCTTTACGGGGATCAAGAACAGCACAGCCAATATACACAGGCTCCATAGCCGTAATCCGCTGCCGGAAGGCACTCGGCGTTTCAAAGCCCCGGCGAGACAGGGGCTGCACCTGCTGTACCTCTTTTTCGGTGTCCCCGGACAGTCTTCCACCTTGAGTCAAATAGCGGCTCACGGCGGGGACATCAGCGGGCCAAAAGTCTTCCGTCCTGTAGGATTTTCCCTTATACAGCCCATAGGCTGTGGTCAGGATCAATAACCGTTCCAAACACAGTTGCACATCCCCATCCTCCCGGCCATAAGACTCGACCATACGACGAACCTCATGGAAATGGCGGCTTAAGCCTTGATCCACGAGCTTTTTTTCTTCTAATTCATTGATGCCCTCAAACAAATTCAAATAGGCAGCCCCTAAATCACGAATCATCCATCTCATAGCCAGGCTCATCTCCTCCATGGCCTCCTTAGCCTCGGAAGCCTCCTCGGCCCAGACGCAGAGATCATACAATTGAGGAAAATCCTGCTCCAAAAAACAAAATCTCGATACCGTCATCTCCCTTACCTCCCAATAGTGTGATGTCTAATTTTCATCGGTGCTGTAATTCCTATTATATCGCGCAGTCATGACAGAATATGTCATCGTCCGCAATAATGATGTTGGCCTTATACAAATTTTTCCTGTTGCCCAGTCAAACCCATCCTATACAAAAAAAGACTCGCCCATTGAAAAACCGACATCCTAAAGTTAGATTTTTAGGTCCAACTTTAAGGGGGGGCGGTTCACAAAAGGCAAGTCCCTTTTACGCTCCAGCCGCCATTTAGAAATGGCAATAGGCTAGGTTTCATTCATAGCCGTATTCGGCTGTTATCTATCTTGATTTAAGCCGCACCGTTTTCGACGGTTGTCTTATCGGATACGCCGGAAAGTGATTCATATTCTGCCGTCGGGAAACCGTACCAGATCACGTCATGGTTATCGTGTGGGCTGATGGCGATATGGGCAAAGGTACTGTCCGGGGCAGCGCCGTGCCAATGGACGACACCGGGCGGGCAGTAAACGACGTCTCCGGGATGAAGGACTTCTACCTTACCGCCTTGTATTTGATGGTAGCCGACGCCGTCGGTGGCGATCAAGATTTGCCCGGTCTTATGGCTATGCCAACGGTTATAGGTTCCCTTAGGAAAGACGACATACGTCCATTCCGGAGAACCCGCAGCGTTCGGCTTTGTCAGTACCTTCCCCAAATAGACGGGGTGATTGAAATTCGGTGACGCATAGGGCTCCGGTGAATAAGGGAACAGAAAGGCGTCATCTCTTTTTTCGGCAACCTTCGTCTTGCCCGTATCGGAAAAATGGATATTTTCATATTCCTCAGGGCTCAGCGGTCCCGTATGGACGGCAGCGGCATCCTTCGGAGCCTGCCAGTTCTTATCGTAGATGACGATCTGCTGGAAGGCCGAGTCTTCAACCGCGCCGTGAAAATGGCTGACACCGGCGGGAATCTCGACGACGTCACCGGGGTTGATACGAACGGCATCTTTTCCCCATTCCTGATAAATTCCTTGACCTGCGACACCGATGACGGTCATAGCCCCATGGGCATGCCAGCCGCTGTAGCTTCCCGGCTCGAAGGTAATGACATTGGTCTGAGGAACCTGATAGACAGCATCAGCCTCGATTAAATCATTCCGATGAACGGTCCCGACAAAGCGGTCAGAAATATCCTTCCCTACGGGAAAAGGCATCTTTTGATGTTCGGCCGCATCGATGGTCATAACCGGCAACAGGGACGACAGCATCACCATAAAAAACAAAATCCATCTTGCCATCTCTCTTCACCTCTTTTTTTAAATAGTCACTTTTCTCCCGCCTTCTTAGGCACGCCTGTCCGACAGGATTCTTTCTAACTTATAAGGAAGCGGCCAGGTCCCCCGCTTCTTTCGCATTCTTGGCCATGCCCACATAAGTCAGGCCGTATAAGGCGGCAAAGCGTTTCATCGTGAACTCGCCCGCTTCGAGCATCCACGTTTCCGGCGCAGCTCCCTGGAAGATGAAGAAGAGTTTTTTCCCGGATAAGCTCCCTTGGGAAACCTTCCCGTAAAAACGGTCCAGTACATTTCGTACGGAGCCGCAGATATTATGCCAGTACACCGGCGATCCGACGACGAGGACATCGGCCGCTTCAATCTTTTCGAGAACGGTGTCCAACTGGTCTCCGGGCAGGTCCTGTCCATAGGCATTGATCCGGTAATCGACGAGGTTCAGCGTTGCATAGGTCTGATTTTTAAGGAGTTCCGCAGCCATCTTGGCCGTATTTCCATTTTTATTGGGGCTTCCGTTGATAAATAAAATACTCATGATGCTTCCTTTCTGACAGCCAAAGGCTGTCATCCAAATCATAAAATAATCTTTCAATCTTTCATCTGCCGCTGCCAAAAAGAAACGGCTCGATGGATCCATCCTTCGGCAACGGACCCTTCTCCGAGGCCAAAGCCATGGGGCAGCCCCGGGAAAATTTCAATGTCGGCATCGGTTCCATGGGCCCGAATGCCTTCGATCCGTCGTTTCATGGTGCCATACCAGGCAATGCCGTCGGCCGTCCCGACGCAGTTATACGTAGGCGGCTCCCTTCCGGTGACATCGGACAATCCGGTATACTCCATGATGACCGCCGCCGGCTGAGGGTATGGTCTTTCGCCAAAGGCTCCCGTCCCATACGTACCGACCCAGGCCGCCATCCGAGCGCCTGCCGAACCGCCCCAGAGGGAATAATCGCTGACATCGATATTTAGTTCTCTTGCATGGTCATGGATAAAGGCAATGGCCCGGGACAAATCTTCACAGGCCGTTTGGGCACCGACGCGATAGATGAGGGCAAAGGCGTTGTAACCGTCCTTGGCAAGCTCCTGGGCATGAGGAAAACTGTCATGCATGGCACCGACATAGACAAACCCGCCGCCGGCGCTGAGAATGGCAGTCTTGCCCTGAGGCTTGCCGCGGAAGAAAAATAACCCCGTATCCTTCTTTTTCGGATCGGCAGCCTTTTCCGCCGGACTGTAAATATCGTAAAAAACCGTCTCCCCGGCAAGGACCCTTTCTTTCAGCTCATTGACGAGGCTCACCGTCCGCTCCGGCTTTATATAGCTGTACCAAAGAAAGGCTTTTCCCAAATCCTTCAACGTCATCTGCGGCGGCAGCGCCAGATCTACGGGAAACAGCAGGCGGCCGAAGCCGGAAAATGCCTCATCCTGGATGACATCGCGGATGGTTGAATCCAACGAAAAGGCCCCGGTTGTCCTCTTAATCATCTTCGAAAATCGTCTCCTTTCTCATGGTATCCCCGGATACGGCGCTCAAAGAAGGTCATTCGCACTTTTTTTAGGCCCTGCCCGTATCAAGGGATATCCAAAAAATAAACCGTCAAACGCCATGACAAGGCGTAATCCCCCTAGGCCGAAAAGCCCTAAACCGATACCGGCAGGGCTTTTCATACCCAGTTGAACTGGTTACAACGTATGGGCTTACGCTTACAGACGCTTCCCGTAGAAATCAGCCAGTTTATTGACAGCTTCATCGACGTATTCCGGAACCCAATAGGTCCGAATATGGCTGGCGCCTTTGATGAGGAACAATTCCTTATCGTTCGTACCGCTGGCTTTGGCAAAGGCATCTTCCGTCATGTAGAGGGTGTCGGCCTTATCGCCGGCCATCATCAACAGAGGCTGATCGATGAGATCCATCCGATCTTCGACGTCAAAGGCCATGAGCTTCATGAGCGATTCCGTCGTGTAGCTTCCCGTCGCATTGGGATGGCGATGGGTCAGACCATAGTATTCGATACCGTCATGGTAGAGGGTATTTTCCGGAAGTTCTGCCATCTTAGCCCGAAGATCGTCATCGGTAGCGTTAGGAGGCAGGAACCCTTCATAGACGATCTCGCCGGAAAGTTCTTTTTCCCGGGCATCGGCCGCTTTTTGAAGGCGAGCCGGAATCCCTGCCATATCGGCATCGTGGAAGCCATTGCGGCGTACCCGGCCGGAGTTAAACATGGACAAGGTGGCTACAGCCTTGATGCGCTTATCCGTCTGGGCTGCTGCCAGCGTATAACCACCGCCGCCGCAGATACCGAGGGCGGCAATGCGAGCTCGATCGACTTTATTCAGCGTAGAAAGGTAATCGACCATGCCGCTCACGTCTTCGATACGGTTCGACGGGTAATCGCGAAGGCGCGGTGTCCCGCCGCTGGCTCCCTGATAGCGAGCATCGGCAGCGACCGTGATATAGCCGAGTTCAGCCAAGCGCTGGGCGTACAGGCCGGCTACCTGTTCCTTCGTCCCGCCGTTGGGATGCGCCACGGTAATGGCGGCATACTTCTTATCGCTCTTTTCGTCATAATCGGCCGGCAAATAGAGGTTGGCAGACACTTTGATACCATCCACTTCATATTCGACAGGGCGGATATTCACCTTGCCCGGTTCATTCTTTTCAATGGCATTGCCGTAGACGAGGCCAAAGGGATTCCCATTCGGCGAAGCGGCGGCTGCCGTATTTCCATTCATACTCATCATCATCAAACCTCCCATCAAAAATAGACTCCATATTTTTTTCTTGATACTTTGGTTCACGATAACCAACCTTTCAGATTTATACGTTTTGTATGAGAAGTAGCTTGTATCGCTCTTCTTGAAACAAGGATATCAACCGGTAGTAACTACCTGTCAAGCGTTTTTTTGAAAAAAGTTTTCCATTTCGATGACGATGGGTCCCTGCCGGGGCATTAAATATCTCTTGGGCTTTCGATATCTATGGGAATCACGATCATTTTCAGCCTTCAAAAACGACGTCCGATGCGAAAAGTCCGTCATGATCCGAAAAAGCACCGCCTTTCATGATTCGCTTAGAGAAGACCTTCTCCGGTGTCGCTGATATGCCGCAGTCCCGATTTTCTTTCACCGTCTCGCTGAAGATGGGGTTTGTATTCCGGTTCGCCCCGCAACACACCTTCAACGTAGGCCTCAAAGGTCGGATAGCCATGGTACTTATCTTCCTTTCGTTTGCCGCGCATGGGTCGTCCGTTGCTGTTTTTTAGAATAGCGGCAATATAGTTTATATTATTGACCTCGTTTTCGTGAGCCATCTCAATGGCCGTACAAGTGGGCTCACTGCCCCACATGTTTTCCAAGGTGATCAATCGATGAGCAAAATCGCCCTGCATGGGCCCAAATAGGTTCTGATACGTCCGGACCGAGGCGTAGCCCGTCACGGCCTTCGGCGTCGTCACCGCTTCGCCTGTAAGCCGTTCCGGTTCTGTTTGAGACACTTCCCCTTCATCCGTAGAAGGAATTTCTCCCAGCGGCATGTCACCCGCCTTTTCGGCTACGACAGCTTCTTCGACGAGCTCATCGATGGGCAGGGCAACCGGTTCTTCGTCCAGAGTATCCGAATGGTCTTCACCGGAAGGTTCAGCGATGAGACTTTCTTCTTGAAAACTCTCTTGTTGAGCTTCTTCCTCTTGAGTCAGGCGCTGCCTCTCCCGATAGCGGCGAACCCGTTCAGAGGTCTGCTCCCTTCGCCTCTCGTCACGATGAAAGCTTTGCAGCTCATCCCAAATGACGATACGGATCATGCCCTTTTCGTCGCGTTCGATGAGGTCGACTTGCTCGAGTGCCCGCAGTCCGTTTTCAATAAACGGCTGGCGGCGGTGCAGGCTCTTAGCAATGAGCTGCGTCGTAAGGGGCTCGTTTTCAGATACATAGATCCGGCCTTCGTCATTGACCATGCCGGCCATATCCTTTAAGAAGAACCATAAGACGATATACGAATCGCCGTTGGGAAGATTCATCAAATAAAGGATACGGGGATCTAAAAAGAGTCCTACTTTCGTTTTCAGCCATTGTAACTTGTTCATTGCCAACACCTCATTTTCGTTTTAGGGATTGTCCTTCGAAATTACCCCTCTACTCTTATAAGAGAAAAATAAATCGAAATGCGGCACAATTTTTCGCCAAAATGCCAATTTTCATTTTATCTTTTCTCGAAAATACATGGATTCTCAAAAATAGAGATTGTTTTCCCATGAATTTATTCTTGACTATAAGGAGTTTTCTACGAAACACCTAAAGTTTTCTGAACTTTTAGAAATTTACAAATTAATACATTCGTCCATTCTACACACACAGTTTCAGCCAAAAAATCCGGCAAGACCGTCCCCCGTTCCAAACCTTCGTTTTCTGTCATCGTACCCTTTCATTTCCGGCACATCCTGTATCACCTTAGACAGGCCATTTGAAATTTCCCCTCTACTATACTAATACAAAAAAAATGCCAATCGTCTAAAGTTTTTTTCAAACTTTTTCCAAAAAGGCCCCATTTTCTCATTTTCATTTTTCGTATTTTCCCTTATTTCAGTTGATTATATCCATTTCTGACTCAATACATGCTAAATGCTAAGGCTGACATTCATATACTTAACGTTTTCTGAACTTTCAAAAATTTGCAAATTAATACATTTGTCCACACTGAACATACAACTTCCGGCAAAAAGAGACAAACCCATCGAATCGGATAAAGGAAATATCTTACCCGATTTTCTCCCCTGCCTGACTCAAAATCAGGGGTGCAAAAATTTATAAAATTAAAAAAATATCATGTTTCCCTTATGCGTTCTCATCGCCCTTTCATCTTTTCTTATATCTTGTCTTGTATCTTGTCTGTTCTATATCTTATCTCCCTTCTTTTCTTATCTCTTCTTATCTTCTCTTTCTGTAACGCGTTACACCTCGTCGAAAAAGAGAACAACAAAACGTCCTTACATCGCAGTATAAGGCCATTTAAGAGCATTGCATCCGATTGGCAAATCACCTTATTACGCCCTTATTCTTTCCATATAAAAAACAGAAAGACTTGAGTAAGTTCATCTTTATCGATCTGAATACAACAAAAAGCCGATACAAAACATCCTAGACAGATGCCTGTACCGGCTTTTCTCATACACTCTCTTTTTCAAAGCTTTGATATTTCTTGTACCCGAATCGTTAAGAATCGTACAGGGGTATGAATCACCACTACGGATTTGATGTGGATAAATCTCTTGACTGGTGTTACGTACGTCGAGATTCAGGCATTACAAAAAATATGTGACAGTTCCCATCAGAAAACAATACAGAAAAAGGCCCACCGTCGTTATGACGATGAGCCATTTTCTCATAGATTCATGTATGCCTTATTTTTGACGAGAGACCAAACATAAAATTCCTGCCGGGAGTTCGTCTCTTTATTTGTCCTTCTTATCTCCCGTGTATTCGATGACGATGATGGCTCCCTTATTTTCCATTTCGGTAATGGGCTTGCCATCTTTCCCCATCGCATTGCCTCCGTTATCCGTAGCCACGTAGATTTTTGTCGTATCCGGGCTTACGAGGACGTTGCGGTAACGGTTATTGGTCTTGAACATTTTTTCTACATCGCCCTGGACCTGTTCTTTCTTGCCGTCGAGTTTCACCCGATAGATGGCGCCGCTCTTAAGGGTCGTAATGAGCAGGGAATTCCGCCATTCTTTAATTTTCCCGTTGTCCGGATAGTAGGCCACGCTGGAAGGCGCGATGGTCGGCCAGCCTATATAGTAAAGCGGTGCATAGGTGTCATCGGCAAAATTATATCCATTGCGGACGACGTTAAAGGATTTGAGCGGATCTTTGAGATTCGGAGCATCAAAGTCTGTTTCCTTCTGAGTGGGAACGCCTGCGGGGATGTTGTTGGGATCGAATTTTTCCTGTAATTCTTTGGGAGCCTTGGAATAGTTGGCATAGACATAGGATTCATTATCCCGATAGCCTGCCACATAAGGCCAGCCATAGTTTCCGCCTTTTTCGATGAGGTTCAGCTCATCATCCGTAGACGGGCCATGCTCTGTCGCAAAGAGCTTATCGCCAACAAAGGCGAGGCCCTGTGTATTGCGGAATCCATAGGCATATACATGACTGCGGACACCGTTTAATACGGGGTTGTCATCGGGAATGGAGCCGTCTTTATTGAGACGCAACACTTTGCCCGGATAGAGGCTGTAATCTTTAGCAGCAACCTGCTCTGCCGTCGGCAGCATCTGCGCCTGGATTTCCTTGTCTACGTGAGATCCCTGATTATACCCTTGGTCACCGATGGTATAGTACAGCTTGCCGTCCGGTCCAAAACGGAGACGACCGGAGTTATGGTCAACGCTGGCCGGCAGGTTATCGAGGATAGCCGTTTCATCACGGAGGGTCTCGGTCTTAGGATCATAGGTCATGCGGACAATACGGGCATGCTTTTCACCATTGACTTCATAGGTATAGGCCGTGTAGACATAGTTATTACCCTTCAGGAACTGAGGATCTAATGCCAGCCCCAGAACCCCTTGATGAGGCGGCGCTGCCACGGCATTTTTGAAGGTATACAGCACCGTATGCTTACCCGTTTTCGGGTCAACCTTAGAAATCGATTTCGACTGCCGTTCCGTTACCCACAACGAATCGTCCGGTCCCCAAAGGACTTCCCAGGGAGAACCAAGGCCATCGACAAGGACAGTAGCCTTGAAGGGCTCGGCAATATTTACCTTGTCTCCATGAGCTGCCTCAGCCACATTAAAACCTGCTGCCGCGGTAATGGCAAGGCTGCAAAGTACTGCTGCTGCTAATTTTTTCATAACGAATCTCCTTTCAAATGAAATTTGTATACTTAGCTATCGCTAGTCAGATATATCCGACTAGCGGTATCTACATTCCAAACAGCATCCAATTTCACAGCTTTGGGTACATTATATACTGCTGAATGGTTATTATTTTGCAATTCAGTATTATAATCAATCCGTTATCATATTACTGATTATACTAAAAAACTATCCACAGAGCAATTATTTGGCTTAATTACTTACGCAAAGTCGCCAGTTCGCCTTCATCCACTACCTCAGAGGTGGATAATTTCCAGCGGATTACGTTAAAATTTCCCCACAACCATGTTACATTAACCCCTTGCAGAATTTATAAAATTTTGCATATAAAAAGGCTCCCAATCATCTATTTCACGATAGTGACTGAGAGCCTCGCTTCATGACATTAAACGGGGATGTATCCGCTTATGTACTCACAAATCCATTTCCATTTTGACTTCCATGACAGGAGTTCCCTTTGTACTCCACTCGGTGTTTTCAACGGATTCAACCGTATGAAAGCCCATTTTTTCTGATGCTCTCCCCTTTTCAAATTCCGAATGAGGCTCAATCACTCGATCCTTACTTTTCCCTTGTAATGAGCGCCACGGCTTCAACATGGTGAGTCCGTGGGAACATGTCGACGGGCTGTACTTTTTGTGTATGGTAGCCGTGATTGTTTAGGTAAGCCAGGTCGCGAGCCAATGTCGCCGGGTTACACGAGACGTAGACGACGCGCTTTGGTTTGCTGTTGGCGATGGCTTTTAAGACCGGTTCGCCGCAGCCGGCACGGGGCGGGTCTAAGACGATGACGTCAGGCCGGACGCCGTTACGGATGAGTTCGGGCAGTTTATAGATGGCGTCGCCCAAGATGAATTGGGCGTTGCCGACTTTATTGTCCTTGGCATTGCGGACAGCGTCACGGATGGCGGAGTCTACGATTTCGATGCCGTAGACTTGTTTGGCCTTCTGAGCTAAGAACAGGGTGATCGTCCCCGTGCCGCAGTAGACGTCGGCAACGATTTCCCCGCCTTTCAAATCGGCAAAGTCGAGGGCCGTTTCATAAAGGCGCTGGGCCTGTTCGCTATTGACCTGGAAGAAGGACTGGGCCGAGATATGGAAGGTCAGTGAACCGATGGAGTCGTGAATGGTGCCGCTGCCGTAAATGGTCCTGGTCTTATTTCCTAAGATGACGTTGGTATGGCGTTTGTTGACGTTTTGGACAACGCTCTTAAGGCCCGGCACGTCGCGGCGCAGGTATTGGACCAAATCTTTCATATGGGGGACCATGTCGGAAGCCGTTACCAGGCAGACCATGACTTCTCCCGTATGGACGCCGACGCGGCCCATGATGTGACGGACGATGCCCGTCCGTGCGTCTTCGTCGTAGGCCGGAATCTTGAAATCTTTCATCCATTGACGGACGACGGCGGCGATGACGTTATTGGCTTCTTTTTGAATGGCACAGTTTTCAACGTCGATGACTTCATGTGTCGAGGCTGCAAAGCAGCCGATGGCGACGTTTCGCTTACCCGCCGCGGCTACGGGAAACTGCATCTTATTGCGGTAGTTCCACGGTGTCTTGGCGCCGAGGACGGGCAGGATGTCGACGCCCTGCAAGTGACCGATGCGTTCCATGGCGTCTTTTACCTGCTGCCGTTTTTCCTTCAGCTCGCCTTCATAGCTGAGGTGCTGGAGCTGACAGCCGCCGCAGCGTTCATAGACCGGACAGGGCGGCTTTTCCCGATCCGGCGACGGAGTCAGGATTTGTTCTAAGGCCGCCGAGGCGTAGGTTTTCTTAACCATCGTCACCCGGGCCCGCACCGTTTCACCGGGCAGGGCATAGGGCACGAAGACCGTAAAGCCTTCATAGCGGCCAATGCCTTCGCCGCTCGTTCCCAGGCCGGCAATGGACAATTCATAGGTTTTCCCCTTCTGCACAGGGATTTGCCGTGTTTCTTTCATGAGGTTCCTTTCTTGGCAAAGGGGCCTTGTACGCTTCTAAAAAACGATACAAGGCCTTTTCTCTGCCCTTTATAAGATGATGTCGCTGACGACAGGTTCCTGAACAGCGGCCTGTTCGTCGGTCACGATGATATGGTCGGCGGCGCGCTGAGCGAGGGCCATCATATCGTCGCCTTTCTTTCCGTACAAGGTGAATAAGGCTTCGCCGGGCCGTACGGGATCGTAGAGTTCCTTAAAGAGACGGATACCGACCATGGGCTCGATGGCGTCTTCCTTCCGGGCCCGACCAGCGCCCATTTCCATGGCGATTTCGCCGAGAGCCCTCCCATCGATGCGTGTGATATATCCGCCGTCGGTACTGACTGCCGTAAAGACCTGTTCCGCCTTGGTAAGGGGGCGCTTGCCGATCCACGACGTACTGCCCCCTTGGGCCTTGATGCATTCTTTAAACTTAGACAGGCCTTTTCCGGAAGCGATCAGTTCGCGGATCATAGCCCGTCCCTGGGCTTCATCGGCTGCTTTTTGGCCGACGATGAGCATCTGAGCACCCAGGGCTTCGACGACTTCCATGAGACGCCGCCCGCCTTTACCGGACAAGGCTTCGACGGCTTCGTCGACTTCGAGGGCATTGCCGATGGCCGTCCCCAAGGGCGCCGACATAGACGTAATGACAGCCCGCGTCGGACGACCGGCGAGGCGGCCGATGCTGACCATGATTTTGGCCAGTTCCTGGGCCCGTTCTTTGGTCTTCATGAAAGCCCCGTCGCCGTATTTGACGTCGAGGACAATGGCATCGGCGCCGGAGGCGATTTTCTTGCTCATGATGGAGCTGGCAATGAGGGGGATGCTTTCGACGGTTGCCGTCGCATCGCGCAGGGCATATAGCAATTTATCAGCCGCTGCGATTTCACCGGACTGGGTAATGAGGGAAATGCCGACGCGGCGCACTTGGTCTAAAAACTTTTCTTCCGGCAGGACGACGTGAAAACCGGGAATCGATTCCAGTTTATCTGCCGTACCGCCCGTAAAGCCCAATCCCCGGCCGCTCATCTTGGCGACGGGTACGCCGGCGGCAGCCACCAAAGGCGCGACGATAAGGGTCGTCGTATCGGCAATGCCGCCGGTGCTGTGTTTATCGACCTTGATACCGGGGATGGATGACAGATTGACAATGTCACCGGATTTCGCCATGGCCAGGGTCAATTCCGTCGTTTCTTCGTCGGTCATGCCTTGAAGATAAATGGCCATGAGCCAAGCTGCCGCCTGGTAGTCGGCAATGCGGCCGGCCGTGTAGTCGGCAATGAAGCGGCGGATTTCGTCAGCCGTTAATACCTGGCCGTCTCGTTTATGGGCGATGCAGTCCATAGGCCACATAGGATCACCTCAGTTCTGTTAAAAAGCTGGTTCCGAATTGAAGGCCTGTGAGGCCGAAATTATCCATGATGGTCATCCCCAAATCGGCATAGGTCTTGCGAATGCCGAGGTCGACAGCGTCTTTAAGGGACGGGCTGTAGGCCAGGACCGGGACGCGTTCCCGCGTGTGATCCGTGCCGTGCCAGGTCGGATCGTTGCCGTGATCGGCCGTGATGACCAGAAGTTCGTCATCCTGAATTTCCGCCATGAGGGGTCCTAAGTCCTTATCGAAGCTTTCCAGGCAATTGGCGTAGCCTTCGACGTCGCGGCGATGGCCGTACATGCTGTCGAAGTCGACGAAGTTGGCCATGAGCAGGCCCTGATTCTTGCGGTGGGCGGCTAATTGTTCCCGCAGGACCACCATGTCTTCGTGGTTATTGGCCGTGTGATACGACTCGGTCAGGCCGATATGGGCATAGATATCGCCGATTTTCCCGACACCGACGACGGCGTATCCCGCTTCCGATAAGTAGGAGAAGACCATCTTCCGCTTCGGCAGGCTGCTGTAGTCGCGGCGGTCGCCGGTACGGACAAAATGGCCCTGTTCGCCGATGAAGGGACGGGCGATGATGCGGCCCACTTCATATGGGCCGACGCAGACTTCGCGGCGCGTAATGTCGCAGATGCGGTACAATTCTTCTAAAGGAATGACGTCGTTGTGAGCAGCGATTTGGAAAACGCTGTCGGCCGACGTATAGACGATGGGCTTACCGGTCTTGAAGTGTTCGGCGCCGAGGCGATTGATGATTTCCGTTCCCGAAGCGATTTCATTGCCGATGTAGCCATAGCCCGTCTTTTCCGTAAAGGTATCAAGGAGATCTTTCGGAAAGGCCTTTTCAAAGGTCGGGAAGGGATTTTCGACGGGGTTTCCCATAAATTCCCAGTGGCCGCTGGTCGTATCCTTGCCCATGGAGATTTCTTCCATGAGGCCGTAGGAGCCGACGACGTCCGTATCTTCATGATGATGAATGTTGGCAACCTTCCCGAGGCCCATGCGGCGCAGATTAGGCAGGTTCAAGGGGACCTTGGCGTCGATGTGGCCGTAGGTATCGGCCCCTTTATCGCCGAAGCGTTCGGCATCGGGGGCTCCGCCGGCGCCGACGCTGTCGGTAACGATGACGATGATGCGATTGAATTTCATGTGCTCCCCCTTCCTATAATCCCGGCAGATATTTACGAGCCTTGGCAAAAGCGGCAATGGTCTTGGCATCGGTAATTTCGTTCTTATCGATGAGGGCTTCCACTTCTTGGGGCGTATAGTATTCGACGTTCATGAATTCGTCGTCGTCGAGGTGCTGTTTCCCCTTTTCAAGGCCTCTGGCTAAATATAGGTAAATCCGTTCGTTGCAAAAACCGGGCGACGTATAGACGTAGCCCATGGGCAGGATTTCTTTAGCCGTCACGCCCGCTTCTTCTTCGAGTTCCCGGGCGGCGCAGTAATCCGGCGATTCGCCGTCGTGTTCGATTTTCCCGGCCGGCACTTCCAGCATAGCTTCTGCTGCTGCATAGCGGTACTGGCGGACAAGGATAATCTTGCCGTCATCGGTCAAGGGCAAAATGGCGCAGGCGCCGAAATGCCAAACGGCTTCACGGGTGGCCGTCTTCTTTTCCCCACCCTGACCGTCATCAATGGACACGGTGTCGACCGTTACGTGGAGCACCCGTCCTTTCATAATTTCTTTACGGGAAACGAGGGTTTCCTTACTAATACTCATGTTATCATCCTTTCAAAAAAAGCTTCCCGAACTCCGCTGCTGCGAACCCGAGAAGCTTTTTATTCCAACGCCGACAGCAAGCCGCAGGCTGTATCCTTATATGCAAAGCGGCTCGGCGTCTCCGAAAATGATTCGAAGACGGCCGCTGTCTGAGTGTGGTTATGTTACAAATTTAGAAAGCGAACAAATCGTTCAAGCTTTCCGACATCGTCGGATGGGTATAGATGAAGTCGCGCAGGACCTGGTATTTCAAGTTGTTGTCCATAGCGAGTTTAACAAGGTTGATCATTTCATGGGATTCAGCGCAGAAGAGCTGAACGCCGAGGATCTGGTCGTCGGCACCGACTAAAGCCTTGAGGACGCCTTCCGGTTTACGCAGGACTTTGGCCTTCGGAATGGCCGCAGCCGGCAGATTCATGACCCGATATTCGATGTTCTTGGCCTTGGCTTCGCTTTCGCTGAGGCCGACCCGCGAGAAGGGCGGATCGATGAAGACCGAGTACGAGAAGGCACCACGGTTCTGTGTCGTCCGGTCACCTTTACCGCTCATGTCAGACATAATGATACGGCTGTCGTCGAGGGAAATGTAGGTGAACTGGAGATTGCCGCAGACGTCGCCGGCAGCCCAGATGTTGGGAACATTGGTCCGCAGGTGTTCGTCCGTTACGACAGCGCCTCTGTCGGAGAGGGCAATGCCGGCTTTCTGAGCTTCCAGGCCATCCGTGTTAGGACGGCGGCCGGTAGCCATCAAGATGGCGTCGCCTTCTAAGACCGTATCCGTATCGCCGACGGTGTAATAGAGGGTTGCCCCTTCGATTTTCGTCGTCTTGGCACCGGTTACGATTTCAATGCCCTTGGCTTCGAGGACGGAACGGATATTATCGGCGATATCCTTGTCTTCGCGAGGCAGGAAGACGTCGATATCCTGAACGACCGTGACCTTGCTGCCGAAGTTGGCATACATGGCGGCAAATTCCAAGCCGATGTAGCCGCCGCCGACGATGGTCAGTTTTTCCGGAAGTTCATCCAAGTCCATCATCGATTCCGACGTATAGACTTTGTCGCTGTCTTTGACACCGGGAATGCCGGGGATGACAGACGTAGCGCCGGTGTTGATGACGAACTGCTTGCCTTCGAGCTGGAGGACGCCGTCTTTCGTCTTGACTTCGACGTGCGTTGCATCGACGAAGGATGCCATGCCATCGATGACTTCGACGCCGGCCTGGATCAGTTTATTGTAGTTAGCCTTGTTCAAGGCGCCCGTCAATTCGCGTTTGCCTTCGACGGCTTTTTTATAATACGCAGCTTTCGCGGCGAAATCAGACGTCGGAGCCGTTGCCGCTTCGGTAATGAGGCGTTTGGACGGAATGCAGCCGACGTTGATGCAGGTACCGCCGTACATGCCGTTGTCTTTTTCGATCAAGGCAACTTTCTTGCCTTGTTTGCCTAATTGTCCGGCTAAGGTTTTACCGGCTTTCCCAAAACCAATTACGATAACATCATACATTTTCATAATTAAGCCTCCTTAATTAAAAATATATAATCGTTGGTATCCATTTATGACAGCAGTCCGGCAAAGTCTCCCCTGCCGGCCGTTGTTTCCTTGAAAAAGATTTTAGACGCCGGTGCTTCCGATGCCGCCCGTACGAAGGCCGCCGGCAGTATCGTCGTTGACGGTCAGGTACTTCATGAAGATGCCCTGACCGATGCGGTCGCCTTTTTCAATCGTATAGGCCACATCGTTCGTATTGTAGTAGGCGATCATAATATGGCCTTCATTATCTTCGTTATTATAGTAGTCGCTGTCGACGATGCCCGTGCTGTTGGCCAGCATGAGGCCCTTTTTAAAGGCCAGGCTGGAGCGGATGAAAATGGACAAGTATTCATCGCCTTCCATGAAAGCCTTGAGGCCCGTCGGGACGACGGTCACGGCATGAGGCGCCAGCACCGTCGTTTCAGCGGCTTCCAAATCGTAGCCGGCACTCTTAGCCGTCTTGCGAATGGGAATATGGATGTCACAATCTTTGTAGGCCGTGACGATTTCAAAACCTCTGCCCGTCATGACGGCCTACCGTTTCTGGCGGTCGCGATTGCCGCTGTGACCGCCGCGGGGACCGCGACTTCTGTGGGACGGAGCTTCGTCACCGCCGCCGAGGAGGGCTTTACGGGACAGGTTGACACGGCCCTGGCTGTCGATTTCGACGCACTTGACCATGATTTCATCGCCGACGTTGACTACGTCTTCGACTTTTTCAACGCGTTCCATGGCCAGCTGGGAAATATGGACCAAGCCTTCTTTCCCGGGCAGGACTTCGACGAAGGCGCCGAAGTTCATGAGGCGAGTGACTTTACCGACGTAGGTCTTGCCGACTTCTACGTCTTCCGTCAATTTTTCGATCCAAGCTTTCGCCTTGTCACCACTTTCGCCGTCGACGGCTGCGATGTAGACCAGGCCCGAATCGTCGATGTCGATTTTAGCGCCCGTTTCTTCGGTGATCTGCTTGATCATCTTGCCGCCCGGCCCGATGACGTCGCGGATCTTATCGGGGTTGATGTGCATGGAAATGATGCGCGGAGCGTAGGGAGACAGTTCCTTCCGCGGTTCATCGATGGCCTGCAACATCTTGCTCATGATGTGGAGACGGCCTTCGTGAGCCTGTTTCAAAGCCTGATCGAGGATTTCACGGCTGAGGCCTTTGATCTTGATATCCATCTGAATGGCCGTAACGCCTTTCATCGTACCGGCAACTTTAAAGTCCATATCGCCGAGAGCATCTTCCATGCCCTGGATGTCGGTGAGGATGGTGAAGTCTTCGCCTTTCGTGACCAAGCCCATGGCGACGCCGGCTACGGGAGCCTTAATGGGAACACCGGCATCCATCAGGGACAAGGTGCTGCCGCAAACGCTGCCCATAGAGCTCGAACCGTTCGATTCGAGGACTTCCGATACGACGCGGATCGCATACGGGAATTCTTCTTCACTCGGCATGACCTGAGTCAAGGCCCGTTCAGCCAATTTGCCGTGACCGATTTCACGACGGCCGGGACCGCGGGAGGACTTCGTTTCGCCGACGCAGAAGGACGGGAAATTATAGTGGTGCATGTAGCGGCGGTCCGTTTCCAGGCCGACACCGTCGATGTGCTGGCTTTCCGACAAGGGAGCCAGGGTGCAGAAGCTCATGATCTGCGTCTGGCCGCGGGTAAAGAGGCCTGTGCCGTGGGTGCGGGCAAAGAGACCGACTTCACAGCTGACCGGACGGACTTCGTCGACGCGGCGGCCGTCGGGACGAATCTTATCGACAGCGATCATGTGGCGGACGATTTCCTTGATCATCTTCTGAGTAATGTCGGCGACGTCGTCGCCATTATCAGGGTAGATGTCGGCAAAGTGTTCGTAGATGTCGGCTTCGACGGTGTTCATCTTTTCTTCACGTTCGATCTTATCGGCCGTGAAGATAGCCGTCTTCATGGCTTCTTCGCCGTAAGCGTGAACGGCTTCGACGATGTCAGCCGGCGGTTCTTTTTCGACGAATTCCTGTTTCGGTACAGAAATGCTGTCCAGGAAGGAAAGCTGGAATTCGACGACTTTCTTGATTTCTTCATGGGCGACCATGATGGCATCGAGAATCTGTTCTTCCGGAACTTCTTTAGCGCCGCCTTCAACCATGAGGATGGCGTCTTTCGTACCGGCAACGACGATGTCCATGTCACTCTGTTCGCTCTGAGCGACCGTCGGATTGATGACGAATTCACCGTCAACGCGGCCGACGCGGACACCGGCGATCGGGCCGGCAAAGGGAATATGAGACATGCACAGGGAAACAGAAGCGCCGATCATAGCGGCGATTTCCGGGGCATTATCGTGATCTACGCAGAAATCATAAGCCACGACGTGGACGTCATGACGATACGTTTTCGGGAAGAGCGGACGGATCGGGCGGTCGATGAGACGGGCAAAGAGAGTCGCCGATTCGGGCGGTTTGCCTTCTCGTTTAATAAAGCCGCCGGGGATTTTGCCGACAGAGTACATCTTTTCTTCGTAATCGACAGTGAGCGGGAAAAAGTCTGCGTCTTCACGGGCTTCCTTCGACCCCGTTGCCGTTACGAAAACGGCGGTGTCACCATACCGTACCAGTGCGGCACCGCTGGCTTGCTTCGCCAATTTGCCGACTTCAATCACCAGCGGACGGCCGGCGAAATCCATTTGGAATTTCTGTTCTTCCATTGTTACCTCCTTGAATCTTACAGGTGATAGGCACTAGTTTGGAAAAATCGGCGATTCGCCCAAACTACAACCTACCAACCTGTGTTCTGAAAAAAGGGCCGATGCAGTCACATCAGCCCTACAGTATGCGAAATTATTTACGCAAGTTCAATTTTTCGAGAATTGCACGATAACGATCGAGGTCGTGTTTCTGCAAGTAACCGAGCAAATTACGGCGCTGGCCGACGAGTTTCAACAAGCCGCGGCGGGACGCATGGTCCTTCTTGTGGCTGCGGAGATGTTCCGTCAAATAGGTGATGCGGTTGGTGAGCAGCGCGATCTGTACTTCCGGAGAACCCGTATCGTTTTCATTGGCACCAAATTCAGCTACGATTGCTTTTTTTTCTTCTACGCTTAACATTGTATCTTTCCTCCATGTGTAAAAAATTAAAACTTATTCGCAAAGTGCTAAGTGATCGTCGGAGTCATCGAGACACCGAGCACCCGTACGACATAGATATTATACTATACCCTGCCAGTTGTGTAAAGAATTTCCTACATAAATCGTGAAAATGTCCCTCAAGTCAAGACCGTCCCCTTACAAAGACGACGACCTCAGCGGACGGTGTCGCAGTGGTCCTTGGTTGCATCCGTGAGGTAGCTCTTGATGTCGGCCCCGGTGCATTTGCCGAGGTCGTCCCCTGCGTCGGAATCGTCACCAAGTCCGGCAGATTCCGAAGCGTCGCGTTCGACGTCTGCCCGTTCCGGTTCGTCCGGCCGTAAAAATACCCGGGGTTCGGACGCACCTTCTTCCGGATTGACGGCATCATCATCGTCACTTTCGACGAAGGACGGCGATTCCCGCAAGGCCACATCGGCGGCCAGTCCTGACAGACCCGTAGCAAACCACTGCCGATTCCCGGATTGGAAGACCTGCTGTTGTTCATCATAAGTAAGGTCGTCTTGTCGTAAATGGTCGGCCAAAACATCTTTCCAATCGCGGGCATCCCAGCAGTTATCGGCCCCGACGGCCAGATCATAAGCAGTATCCAAGCGAGAGTGAAGGGCCTTGCGGATTTCCCTAACGGCAATCGGGTCTTCGCAAAGGACCATCACGGCCAGCGTATCGTCCCGGGTGACTCCGCTTTCCTGCTGGAACCACTGCCAAAACCCGTCGAGGTCCTTCGCAGACCGGACATCGTAGCCATATTCATCTTGATGCCGGTGCCAATCGATGGAAATCCGATTAGCAGCCTCGTCATAGACCAGTGCGCCCATTTCAATGTTGTTCCCTGTCATGATGAATATGAATCGTTTCATAATATCTGTTTCCCTTCTTGTTTCACAGCCGACTGCCAAGCCTCAAACTGTCGGTCAAGCCGTGCCTTCGTTTTATGAATTTTCTTCTCTGCCGCGGCAAAATCCGCCTCGGTTCTTTTTTCTTCGGACTCAAAGTGAGCCTTTTGACCGTCCATGGCCATCTTCCAAGGCTCCGTCTGCCGCCTCATCGGCTCCGAAAGGGGCCGGCGATTCAAGGTCTTGGGCAGCGGGCGGTTTTGTTTTTGAACCATCCTTTGCCGAAAGGCCTCATATTCCCTACCGATTTCGATACCTTTTTTATCGACCTTCATCCGTGCCATTTCGATTGCTTCTTGCAGATTATGGGCCATAATATTACCTCGTATTCCCAGTATAAGCCGAGTCCGACTGAAAATCAATATCTTCGACAGCGACGCCCCGGTCAGCCTGGTCCATAACCGAATCAACCCGGTCCTTATACGTTTCGTAGACGGCCTGATCGTCACGGAGAGCCTGACGCCATTCGTGGATGCGCATACGGACGTCGTCTCCGGTCTTATCGGGATAGATTTCCTGATAGGCCGCAATGACGGCATCGCGCAGTTGATTGATTTTATCGAGGCTCATTCCCTGAGCCTTCAAGAAGTCATCGAAACGAACCGACGTAAATCCCAGTGCCTTAAAGGCATTGACCACGGCCTGCACTTCGCCTTGCGTCATATTGGCCCTGCCGATGGTGACGATGAAGTCTGACGGAATCTCGATGCCGGCGACTTTGCCCCAGCCTTCGGTGAGCCCTGCCGTCCCGACCGTCAGATAGCGAAGACGATTCTCTTTCAGTTTGCCATAGTCGATGGCTTCATCGGGAATCATCACTTTGAGATAGGCATAATAGTCATGGAGATTGTCAAAATCTTCCAGCCGTTTCCAATCGGGATGCTTCAACTGCCCCTGTTCGTCGATGGCACAAGCCTCTTCCAGCCGATAGCCGATTTCTTCTACCTTATCGTCTTCGCTAATGATGCCCAGTGATTTGGCAATCTTGGCGATGACCTTAGCCGCAGCTTCAATGATGATTTGCGCTACAATGGGCCCTAACACAGGACCTAAGGGACCGATAGCGATAGATGCCACCGCTCCAATGACGCGAACAGCTGCGCCGAATATTTTTCCTAAATTCCCGCCAATAGCCCCGGCTACATGAGCCAAGGCCCTGCCGGCTGTCTTGAGAGCACCGCTGACACAGCTTCCGATGGCTCGGACGGCACCGGTAAAGGCCCTTCCGATTCCTCCGACAAGAGAGCTAAAAAATCCCATACACCTCACCCTTTCTTACAAGCTATCAAATCCAGTCGATCAAGTCCAAGCGGTCAAGGGCCTCATATTTACCAAGCTCTTTTCCGTCGAGGACATCTTGAACCCACTCATCCAGCACGATTTTCCACGCTGTCGATGGCTTATCCGTCGGCAGTACATGGCAGAGATACGTCAAAAGTATGTCTTTCCCGCATTTTTGGCCTTCGCGCCGTATTTCGTCGTTCAAGGCATCGATCTTGTCCCAGGACGATTGGGAATTTTCCTGAAGGAGGCTGAAAATGGCATCATTCTTCATCAATTCCAAATAATGTTCTACATCCGTTTTTGTAACCTCCGGCAATTGTTCCAGCCCCGGCAGGATTCCCTTGCGGTAATGCCGTTGATAGTAGCCGACAGCGATGTCGTGAATGGCCTTCGGCTGTATTTCCTGATAGCCCGTCGTATCGGCCAGTTTATCGACCTGCACTTGCACGGCCTTGGTCCAATCCTGAGAAAAGACGACGGCCCGGCCGGTAACCAAGTTGGATAAAAAGGCTTTCTGAGTCTGATCCAGGGCCATCGTATTGCCGATCGTATCCTTATCGTCTTGGGCAAAGATTTTATGGACGATCTTGGTATTCGTATTCTTGAGCACTTCCGGTGTCATCTGGTCGGGAATCTGATCGGCAATGATCAGAGATTCGCCGTACTTTCGAACTTCGGCCAGCATATCCGTAAAGACCATGACGCCCTGCTTCTTGTTCTGACTGTCCCCGGGCTGATAGCGACTCAGGAGGCGGTGAGCTTCTTCAATCAAGGTGATATGCTGGAACGATTTCTTCTTTTGGCTGGCTTCAAAATGAGCGGCCTTGACGGCCTGCAGCAGGTTGGTCATGATGAGGCCCATGATCAGGGATTTTTCCGAAGCGTTCTTGATTTCTTCCAATTCGATGACGACGTTGCGCTTGATGATATCGCGAAAATCAATGGATCGCGGCGTGTTGAACATCATGCCCTTGGAGCCGACCAACAGTCCTTGAATATAAGCATGGACCGTACCGAGATACTCCGTGAACAGCCGTTCGTCAAAGCCCTGTTCGCGGATGATGGTCGGCATGATATCGTAAAAGTCCTGCAAGGTCGGAAAGGCATAGACGCCGTCGGCAAAGGGACCGTCCGCATCGTCAGGACCTTTCCCCTTCCATAGATTGGTACCGATGCTCCAGCCCTTATCTTCATAGATGCGGTAAATCGCCGCTTCCAAGAGCTGCGGGATGGCAGCCTGCATATCGAAGGTCGCTTCAAAGGTGGCCTTAATCATATCGGCCCGCGACGTAATCGACTCGCCGGGAAAGAGTTCAAAGGGATTTAAGAAGAAAGGAGCCACATCCTGGGCGCCGGGCGTAAAGAAAGTAATGTCCAGTTCAGGATGGACGACCTGCAGCAACCGATATTCCGTCTTAGCCGGTTCGACGACCAAGAAAGGCAGGCCGCTTTGAAGGAGGATGTTCTGACAAGTCGTCGTCTTGCCGCTGCCCGTAACGCCGGTAATGAAGGTGTGCATGCTCAGGCTTTTCCGGGACAGCATGACCGGAATCCGTTCCTGCACGCTGCCGCATTGGACCAATTTCCCTAAAGGCAGGTTGTCGTCGGGCCGCTTATGTTGGACTGCATTGAGGCCGAATTCCACTTCCTTACGGAGTTTCAGGCCGATGACTTCTTTCTGCGGCACGCCGGCCAAAATACTGAGCTGATCGGCAGACAGCCAATTGCCGCAGTACAATCGTCCGCCGGCACAGGCCTTGGAAAAAGCACTGTACAAATAGGACTTGCCGGCATGACCCGTAAATCGATAGGGAATCTGTAAGTTCTCCAACCGATTCCGATAAAAAGCGTCCGCTTCGCCAAACTCACGGAAGGTCAAGGGCATGCGGTTCCCCTTGGGGCCGCTGTATAAGGAGCCGATCGTATTGGCCAGGCGGTATAAGGTCGTCCTTTTATCGCTGCACAAATAGGCGCAGGACAGGAATAATCCCTTCCCTCGGCCGTCATCGACACGGGGCATCAGGACCTCGTCAATATACTTCAGCCAATCGACGGCCGTCTTCTGTTCCAATTCCATCTGGTACGATTGACTGGTATTGCTGACCCGTCCCCGCACCGTCCCCTGCACCGTATTTCGGCCATACGCCAGAGATACATTGCGCTGGGTCATGTCACCCCGGCTTTCCGACTCGTTCGTCGTCGTATGGTGGCCCTTACTTTCGGTCATGCTACTGGAATACATTTCGTTATTCTGCCGGCTCATGCCGTTTGAATTCATAGTTTGCGTCCCCGAGCCACGGCCGTCGTCGGTCGTCGTGTCCGAACTGCCGCCCTTATGGGTGTTGGAAGACATACTGGTATGCTCCGTCTTCTGCGTCGTCTCGCTGCCCGATTCCATCGTACCGACCTGAATATTACTCAGCTCATCGCGGCGGCTGTCGACGCTCTCACTCTTTCCCCGACTGTGATTGACCGAAGACTGGTCGCTCGTACCGCGGCTGACGCCCTTGTTCCAAGTCTTGTTGACCTGTTCACTTTCATTGTCCGTATGGCTACGGTCATAGCGCCACTGGCAGCGTGCCAGCGGGCCCAACTTATCGGCCACGACGGAAAGCTGACGAGCCACGGATTCTATTTCTCCTCCCTCATAGGGTCGGGCCAAGACGACTAAGGCAAATCGTTCCTGCCCCGACATGACGTCGACCAGTCGTTCGACGCCTTGGAAGTTTTCACTCTTCTCATCGATAGTCGGAACCCCTTCGAGAATGCCGCCATACGGGCTTTGGGCCAAGACGTCGAGGATGTCCTGCTTCTCGTCGTTATCGCTGATCAGCTTCAATTGGCAGCCGCGGAAATTCCCGCGCAGGGCCGGCTGAAGGATCTCATTGCCCACGTCGGTAACGCTCTGAAAAGTAGGGTCCGGGCAGGACAAGTCACCGGCGACGCCGAGATAAAATCGAACGCCTTCGGGCGTACCTAAAATTAAATAGACGAAGTGGATGCCCTTCATATGGCGAAAGGTTCCCATGACGTTTTCCATGGCCTCCCGGCGGGGCGCCTTTTCTTCATAAGTAATCTCATCCAGACGGAACAAGGACAGCTTGGGAAGGCTCAAAGCCGGGCCCAAGTCCTTCGGAACCTCGCCGCCTCCGGCCGTATCCGGAACGCCCTGCTCCAAAAAGGCCATGGCCTGTCGGGACGCTGTCAACGCCGATTCAACTTGATTTTGGGATGCCTCATCCCTTATTTCCCCTAATTTCATCAGTTCACCTCAATGTTTGACGAATTTTATGTTTCTGTGCCACGCAGTCGGAATCTTTAAATTCAGCCCCCGTGCCCACAGCGTATTCGACGGCGTCGGGCGCGACTTTCCGCAGGAAGAACGCGGTTTTGATTGTCTTCTCGCTTCTTCTGCTCTTTTTCGGCATCGTTTTTCTTGTCTTTCCGTCCCGTTTTACTGCCGTCGGTAAACAACAGAATTGTCCATTCTTTGTCTTGCCACTCTTTGATTTCATCGGGCCGTTCTTCCCAGATGGGACGCATGGCTTCAGCCAGGCATTTGCGGTTCATGAAGGAAATCTGCGTCGCATCCCTTTCGGCCAGGATGAGGGTCTCCGTTCCGGCCGGAGCCGTGCAGCCGTGAGGCAGGGCGATGGGAATGGCGTTCTCCCGCATAGTGCCTAAATTGGTGCGGAATACTTCAAAAGCCAGGACGTTGAGGATATTTTCGCCGCCCAAATAGGGATCGCCGCCGCGGCCGAATTGATGGATCTCGAACTTATGACGGCGCGGATTGGCGGCCTTCTTTTCGATGCCAAAGTCAAAGTCCGTCGTACCGCCGCCAAAGTCGAAGACGCCGTAAGCCGTGATGTCCTCCTTTTTAGCCGGTTCCAGCCCGTACGCCTGCAGGGCAGCCGCCGCGTAGGCTGCAGGTTCACTGGCTCCGGCGTAGACTAAGAACCAATCCATGCATTCTTCGTCCGCTAAGATAGCCGGCGGCAGGGACTTTTTCAAGCCCCGCTCAAAGCTCTTGAGCAATTTAGTGCGGACAGCCAAATCGTAGTTGACCGGGAAGGACAGGATGTAGTCCAAATAGATGCCGTGGCGCATATTATTGATGTAGAGGCCTAAGTAGTAGGCGTAGATTTCGATGGGATCGAGGTCGTCGTCATCGAGTTCCAAGTAGGGCTTGAGCTTCCATACCTTGCCCTTGCGGTCTTTCAAAAGCAGACGACGGTCTTTTTCATGGGCCCATTGCTTCAGTTCACTGAAGACGGCATAATAGACGGAACTGTCCACATCCTGTTGGAGCAGGGCCTGTTCGGCCTGATGAGCTACGGTCACATCTTCCCACTCCGTAAAGGGACGGCCGATCCGCTGTCCATAGGCCGATGCAAAGCGCTCTAAATCGCGGAGTTCGACAACCGTCGGGTTTTCGTAATCTTTCTCCTTGACGGCCTTAGAAAAGTCGCCGGTGCCGATGCGCAGGAGGCGGGCCCCGTCCTCACCGCGGCAGACGACGACGGAACTCTTGGTGCCGAAGTCGATGGCACAGGTCCCGTTGGCCACGACGTCGAGCTGGGGCGGCCGGGCCGTCCAGACCTGATTCGCCGTCAGCGGTACGGTAATCGAATCGGCTTCGGGTGCTTCAAAGAGTTCCCAATGGCCCTTATTGATGTCCGACAAGGCCGTATCGGCATAGGGTTCCAGATTGGCCCGTCGGTAGTCGCATTCCAATAGGTCCTTCCGCAGCGACAGATACTCACCTTGGTACTTGGTTTGACCGGACTTGAGTTCTTCTATGATGCCCGGTAAGTTAAACCGCCATTGAAAGACCGTCTGTCGAAAACGGCCGTGGAGGACATCGTCTATAAATTCATCACGACGAAAAGATACTCGATTGTCCTCAAAAGTCCAATCAAGGTAGGCATCAAGGTTTTGATAGTATGATAAAAGCTGATTATAAATTGCTTCTTCTTCCTCACTAAGTCCTTCCGGTACTAGGCCCTTTTGCAGCCATGTCAATAATGTCTTAGCTGGAGTCAAGCCCGAACTATCCTTGCAGTCCAGGCGAGCGATCATAATCATTAACATATAGATGTCTGAAACGTAATCTTTCTGTGTGCTTTCCTTATTGATATCATGATACCGTAGCCGCGGACGAGAACCGCAATCATAATCTGTATCGACAAAAAAACTTCTACTCCAAGAATTGAAATTTTTAGGAAAATTAGAAATTGTACCATCTTCTTGAATATAAGGATTGCCATTTCCCTTTTTAAAGGTTTTCCCTGCTTCTCCTGGTGATGCTAGGACAAACTCGATGCCGTCGACAGTCAGTACCTTTGATTCATAATCAAACTCCTTAAGTCCCACACAGACATATAATCCTCCACTATACAAATACATTTCACAATAGGGTAGTGCCACCTTATCATTCTTAGGATATAATGCGGCTACGTCGCGGTCATACCAGACTCGTTTATTTTTCATCTTGACGAAGCGCTTGTCGATTAATTTTTGACAGGCTTGAAATACAAGGTCGATTTTCTTTTCTATATCGTCACACTGGACACGAACGTCTTCCATAAAGGAGTCTTCGAAGTCCTGTTGGCGCACGTAGATTTCACTGACTTGGGTTGGCCGCTTAGTGGATAAGTTTCTCCCCGCCATTTCTATTTTATGAGACGAGGTTACGACGGTCGTCGTCTCTTCCCTTGACGTCGTCTGCTGCACGGTTTTGCTGTCAGGGGATTTTGTCGTCTGAGTTCCCTCTCTATGAGATGAAGTCACGACGGTCGTCGTTTTGCGTCTATTTGATGACACCATGTCATACTACCTCTTTTCGCTAATAATCTCCAATATCGATACAAATTTACGAGGAGCCGACAGATTTCAGGCTTATCCCGCTCCCCGTTTTCATGAGGCTCATCTCAAGGTCTGACGGATGGCACGACTTTCTTCAATGGTGACCTTCTTCCCCGCCGCATCCTTGGTGCCAACGGCGTATTCGATGGCGTCGGGAGCCACTTTTCGCAGGAAGATCATGTGGTTGTCGTCGTCGGACACATCGGCCTCATCGATGCGGCAGTTGACGTATTTTACGGCGTCCTGCGGCAGCTGTCCTTCCAAGGCCTGAGGCTCTGCTGTGTAATAGATTTCAAAATCTTCTTCATCGGCATAGCAGAACTCCGCCCAGTTCTGATAAGGCACGGCTTTTCCGATGCGCACGCAGAAATGCCCGTCCGTATCGATATCACCTAAGAAGTACGGGAACAAGGCTTCGCCGCTGTCATCGACGTTGTCATTGATGATTTTGATGTCCTTGCCGCCCTTACGACTGCGCAGGAGGCCAAAGGCGACGCCGGTCTTACCGGTCAGCTTCTGATCGAGTTTACCTCGGTCTTCAGTAGTTTTTTCTGTTGCGTTTTCTAATCTTTCGCCGGATTGTTCTTCTCTCAGGGCTTGGACAGCGTCCGCTACCGCTTCGACTACGGCTTCTTCTATTTCCGTCTTGCTGTCTGCCGTTTTTTCTTCTTCCATCCCCAAGGGCATATGGAGAACCAGTATCCCCTTGGCGTCTTTGCCGCCGGCATGACTCGAAATTTTCCGGGCTTCCTCAGCAATCCGGGCCTCAAAGAGTTCTTTGACGATAGGCGAACGGCAGGAATTGCCGGCCAATAAGATATGAAGGGTATCCGGCTCTTCGGTCTGATGTTTAAAGGCTGTCTTCCAAGCTTCAAAGAAGTTCGTGACGCCGCGAGAAATGAGGCGGCGGATGACGTCTTTTAAGCGATCGATGTCGACGGTGAGTTTGACTTTGACCCTATTTTGATTTTCTTCTCGTTCCCTCTGTTGGCCCTCATCGTCACTGTTTTGCTTGTCTCTTCGTCCTGCCGTTTTGTTACCGTCCGTAAACAGCAGCAGTGTCCACTCCTTGTCTTGCCAAGCCTTGATTTCTTCCGTTCGCTCTTCCCAAATGGGCCGCATGGCTTCGGCCAGGCATTTGCGGTTCATGAAAGAAATCTGCGTCGCTTCCCGCTCGGCCAAGATGAGGGTCTCCGTCCCCGCCGGGGCCGTGCAGCCATGAGGCAGGGCGATGGGGATAGCATTGTCGCGCATAAAGTCCAAGTTGGCACAGAAAACTTCGAAGGCCAGGACATTGAGCAGGTTTTCGCCTCCTAAATAGGGGTCGCCGCCGCGGCCAAACTGATGGAGCTCGAACTTATGGCGCCGCGGATTGGCCGACCGTTTTTCGATGCCGAAGTCAAAGTCCGTCGTGCCGCCGCCAAAGTCAAAGACGCCGTAAGCCGTCATCTCTCCCTGTTCAGCCGGTTCCAGTCCATAGGCTTGCAGGGCCGCTGCAGCATAGGCTGCCGGTTCGCTGGCCCCGGCATAGACGCGGAAGCGCCGCATGCAATTTTCGTCGGCCAAGATAGCCGGCGGCAGGGATTTTTTCAGACCCTTCTCGAAGCTTTTCAGCAACTGTGTACGAACAGCCAGGTCGTAGTTGACCGGGAAGGACAGGATGTAGTCCAAATAAATGCCATGGCGCATATTATTGATATAGAGGCCTAAGTAATAGGCGTAGATTTCGATGGGGTCAAGGGCTTCATCGTCTAATTCCAAGTAGGGATTGAGCTTCCATACCTTGCCCTTGCGGTCTTTGAGCAGCAGTCGCCGGTCTTTTTCATGGGCCCACTGTTTCAATTCGCTGAAGACGGCGTAATAGACGGAACTGTCCACATCCTGCTGAAGCAGGGCCTGTTCGGCCTGATGAGATACGGTCACGTCTTCCCAAGCCGTAAAGGGCCGGCCGTTCCGGCTGCGATAGGCCTTTTCAAAACTGTCTAAGTCGCGGAGTTCGACGACGGTCGGATTTTCATAATCCTTCTGCTCGACGGCCTTGGTAAAGTCACCGGTGCCGATGCGCAGGAGCCGTGTTCCCCCTTCTCCTCGGCAGACGACGACGGAACTCTTGGTGCCGAAGTCGATGGCACAGGTCCCGTTGGCCACGACATCGAGTTGAGGCGGCCGAGCCGTCCAGACCTGATTCGGCGGAAGAGGAACGGCAACCGCACCGTCTTCCGGAGCTTCAAAGAGTTCCCAGTGGCCCTTATTGATATCGGACAGGGTACTGTCGGCATAGGGTTCCAAATTGGCCCGCCGGTAGTCGCATTCCAGAAGCTGCTTCCGCAGCAAAGGCAAATCTATATCACTCTGACCTTTTCCTGGCTTAAGCCCCTCTTCCGATACTTCGCCCTTCCATTGAAAAACATTCTTCCGAAAACGGCCGTCACGGACGTCATCCATGAAGGCCTCTCTTCGGAAAAGAATGCGGTCGTTCGCCGAAATCCCATCAAGATAGGCGTCGAGGTCTTGATAGGATGACAAAAGCTGATGATAGGCGGTCTCTTCTTTCTCGGTAAGGCCTTCCGGTACGAGGCCCCTTTGCAGCCATGCCGACAACGTCTTGATCGGATTCAAGCCATCGCTGTCCCTGCCGTCCAAACGGGAAATCATGACCATGAATATAGATCGATCTGAATTATAGTCGATATTTCTGCGACGATCTAAGGTTGAATAAAACTTCATATGAGATGATAAATTGTAATTATAGTCATCAGCTATAAAAAACATTCGCCCCCAAGGTGCGGGGTTCGTTGGATAGTCAGCAATCCGCCCCTCTCTATCAATATAAGGATTTCCATTTTCCGAATTGAAAGTTTTAGAGGATTCTTCTGCTGATGCCAGGACAAACTCGATTCCGTCAACAGTCAATGTATTAGATTGGTAATCAAAATCTTTAACACCTTCATAGATATGTAATTTACCACTTCGTAACATCATTTCACAATGGGGCACAGTTACCTTATCGTGCTGGGGATAGAGGGCCGCCGTATCGCGGTCATACCAGACCCTTTTATTCTTCATCTTGACGAAGCGCTTATCAATTAATTTCCGGCAGGCTTGGAATACAAAATCGATTTTCTTTTCAATATCGTCACACCGGGTGAAGACGTCTTCCATAAAGGCGTCTTCGAAGTCCTGTTGGGACACGTGAATTTCACTGACTTGAGTCGGTCTTTGGTCAGACAGTTTTTCTGTCGTAGTCGTTTCTTGATTCGATACGTCCATGGAGTGCCTCCTTTATATCTTTACCTGGCTTTTGCAGACGATTTTGTCCGTAGATACATTGCGATACCCGGCCAGGAATACTTTCGACAGGCAGCCTTGAGACCTGCTGTCTCCGGTCAGGGCATGGCGGTCAATATCGTAAGGATCACCGACCTCTACGTCTTCGACGGCGTAGAGATTTTCCGACCGGCTCCGATTGACCAAGTCCAAACTGTAGCAGAACAGATTCCAAAGGATTTTCCCGGCAGCCTCGTCACGACTCTTCATGACTGCTTCCCGGGTCACATCCCACAGGGTCCGCAAAGACCGGTCCTGAGATAGGCCTACGATGAAGGCTTCAAAACCGGGGCGAGCCAACACGCCGTCCAAGAGGTCTTTATAATAGTCATCGACGTCTTGGTAGGCTTCATAGAGCTGCCAACCTTGGACAAAGCGTTGAGCCAATTCTTGTTCAGCCTGCTGTAAATCATCTTTTAAATCTTCTCGTTCTTCCCGGGTATGATCTAAATCTGCCGTAAGGGAGCTGATTGTTCCCTTAGCTTCACCCAGTCGTTCCTGCAAAAAGGTGATTTCAGCCTGAAGTTTAGAAACGATACGCCGCGCTTCTTCTACCTTATGATTCGATTCCTCCATTGCGCGGACGGCTTGATTCCGCAGCCGGTCAGATTCTTCCATAGCACGAAAGGCTTGTTCTTTTTCGCGGACAGCCTGTTTCAATTGGTCTGCCATAGCGTCCCGTTCCTGAACAGCCTGATTTCGTTCATACACGGCGGCGTCCCGTTCATTGATTGCCCGGTCTCGCTCAAGAACTGCGGCTTCCTTTTCCGCCGCGGCCTGCTGTGCCGCTTGTTTCCAAAGGTCTCTATCTTTTCGAGCCTCTTCCAATTTTTGTCGAAGTTCCTGCTTCTTAGAACTGAGTTCCTCTTTCTTTGCAATATAGACCGCTTCCTTCAGTGGTTCCAAAACCTTTAATGATGCCGGAACTTCCGGTGCTTCCGGGACTTCGTGAGCTTCCCCTTCTTCGGGCTGCCCTAGGGCAATCTGCCGAATCAAATCACGGATTTCTTCATCTTCCTGCAATAGTTTCACCAAGTCATCTCGATTTAAAATCAATCCCATAACCATACCTCCACTATATAATGATGTCATGAACTCATAAGTCACAACAACTATGCCATATCGTCATACATAGTATTATGTTACCATGAATAAAAAAAGAGTACAAGAAAGGCCTTTGTTATTTTCGACAAATATTACAAATTCACGAATTCTTTGCAACACGATAGTCTTGTCGCTGATTATAGTCTACCATATAGTATGGACAGATTGTGTCATAGCCATTGGTTTTATCCCATAAAATCACTCATTTTCAGACCATCTTTTCTCCTTTCCCATCATGACGAAACAAGGGGCTTCGGCACTTGTCAAACCGTCCCCTTTCGCTTATACTATACGAAAAAGGTTGTATTTAAATATGAATTATGAAGCTGAAAAGTAAAGGAGTCTTGCTCATGAAAAAATATGATGTCATCCTCATTGGGACCGGGTCGGCCAACATCATTGCCGACGCCGCCATTACCCAAGGGTTGTCCGTTGCCATTATCGAACGGGGCAGTTTCGGAGGCACCTGCCTGAACCGCGGCTGCATCCCGACTAAGGTCATGGTCACGGCAGCCAGCCGCATCCGTGAAATCCGCGAAGGCGGCCGCATCGGCGTCTTTGCCGACAATGCCCGCCTCGACTGGGATATTTTAGCCAAAAGACTCTGGGAAAAAATCGATGAAAGTAAATCCATCCAGGGCTACTACGACAAGTTCCCCAACGTCGACACTTACAACGGCACGGCAGCCTTCGTCGACAACCACACCTTGGACGTCACCTTAAATGACGGCACGGACGCAAAAATCCAGGGCGACAAGATTTTCATCGCCACCGGTGGCCGGACCAACATCCCCCGCATCGAGGGCCTCGAAGACGTCGGCTATCTGACGTCGGAATCCTTCTTCGGTGAATCCTTCCCCAAGACGCCTTATAAGAGCCTGATCATCATCGGCGGCGGCCCCATCGGCTGTGAATTTGCCCACGTCTTTGACGCAGCCGGCACGAAGATCACCATCGTCCAGCACAACGCCCGCCTGCTGCCGAAAGAAGACGAAGCCATTTCTGCCTTCATCCTCAAACAGTTCCGCCGCTACGGCATGGACGTCCGCTTAAAGCAGGACACGGTAAGCGTCACCGTCCGCGACGGCCTCAAAGTCCTCAAGATCCGCGACATCGACAGCGGTGAAGAAGCCGAAGTGGCTGCCGAAGAAATACTCGTCGCCCCGGGTATCAAGCCGACGACGGATCTCCTCCACCTCGAAAATACCGACGTCCGCCTCGATAAACGGGGCTACATCGAAACCAATGAGTTCCTGGAAACGACGGCTGACGGCATCTGGGCCCTCGGCGACATCAACGGCATGGCCCCCTTCCGCCACAAAGCCAATTACGAAGCCGAAATCATTGCCCACAACCTCTTCTCAGGCAATGAACCGGAAAACTGGCGCTGGGCCAGCTACGACATCATCCCGGCCGTCACCTACACCTATCCCGAAGTGGCTCAAGTCGGCCTGAGCGAAGAAAATGCCAAAAAGAAGGGCTACGACGTCGAAACGGCCATTAACCACTACTCGGCTTCGGCCAAGGGCTACGCCATGGGCTTTGAACCGGGACAAGACGACGACGGTTTCATCAAATTAGTCGTCGACAAAAAGACGAAATTCATCCTCGGCGCCCACATCATCGGCCCTGAAGCATCGATCCTCATTCAGCCTTTCATCAACAACCTCATGAGCGGCGAACACACCATTCAGCCCGTCCACGAAGACATCGCTTCGGACACGGCCAAGAAACTGCGGGCCCTGCCCTTGACGCGGACCCTGACGCCGAAATCGGTCTACACCTTCAGCGAAACCATGACCCCTCACCCGTCTCTCTCGGAAGTCGTCATGTGGACTCGCTACTATTACGAAGGCAAGTAACTCCTCCTTCCCATATAACAGCATACGAAAAAAAGACTCTATGAAATTTCATAGAGTCCTTTTTCATGTCAAAATCAAATCTACTTGGTCGCCAGGGCAATGCGGACCAAGGTCAGCAGCCCTGCCTTCGGTCAAAGCGCCGACCGTCTCTGCAGAGCATCGGGATTATCACCAATCCTTCAAAAGTATCGATGCCGGCTTGCTTATAAGGTTTCTAACATAGAGCCGCGCACTTCAGCCGATTTCCAAGGAATCAAGGCCGCATGGCCCTTCGTATGGTCATGAACGGTATTGATCCAGGGAATTTCCTGATTGGCTTTAGCCCGGAGCAAAGGACTCGTCGTCCCGGCCCGGCAAAAAGCCTTGTTAATGACCCACCAATGGCAGTGAAGTTCCGTCCGTTTCAAGTCATCTTCAAGTCGCTGCGCTTCGTAGACCGGCGTCGCTTCCGGCAGGGTGACGATGACCACTTCCGTATCGTCACTTTTAAGGCGCGGCAGTAAGTGCTGTACCGACGGCGGCGTCACGCCGCGAGTCCGGCGGATTTCTTTATCGTAGTTTTCCGTCGATTCCAAGAGCAGCAGGGTGTGACCGGTCGGCGCCGTATCGATGACGACGATTTGGTCACCGCCTCGGTCGACGATGTCGGCAAAGGCATGGAAGACGGCGATTTCCTGGGTACAAGGCGAGCGCAAGTCTTCTTCGATGTAGGCCAAATCAGCGGTTCCTAAACCGTTGGCTTTGGCTTCGTCCAACACGGCCTTCCGATACTGCTGTAAGGCCGCGCCTTCATCGATGCGGCTTATGGTCAGGCCTGCCGTCTGTTCGACGATGTCGCCTACATGGGCTGCCGGATCGGTCGTCGTCAGATGGACGCGGTGGCCGCGCCGAGCCAGTTCCATGGCAATGGCCGCCGCAACGGTCGTCTTACCCACGCCGCCCTTGCCCATGGTAAAGATGATCTTGCGACCCTTTTGTTCTAAGTCATCAATGACCGACGAAAGAGAGCTGACCTTTTTCATCTCGTCAGCGTTCCCTTTCTCTTCGGCCATTTCTCCCTTGAGCAGGGCCCGTACATGGTCGAGACCGGTCACGTTGTACGAACGCAGGGGGATTTCAAAAATCGGCAGGGCCGGGAGCAGTTCCGGAATGGATTTTAATGCCGACGCCTGCTTTTCATAGAGGCTGCGGGTAAGGTCATCGTCCCAAGCCGTAAGTTTACCGTTGATGACGATAACTTGATTTGAAATGCCCAGGGCCGCCAATTCTGCCGAGGCTCGACCGGCTTCTTTTAGAGGCAGCAGGTCCGGTCTGGCCACGAGGAGCATCGTCGTCGCCGTCTCGTCAGCCAAGGTTTCCACGGCTTTTTTATATACTTCTTTTTTTGACTCCAAGCCGGCCAGCTGCCCCAGGCAGGACGCGCCGTGCTTGCTCTTTTGAATGAATTGGCTCCACGCCGACGGCAGCTGCAGCATCCGCAGTGTATGGCCGGTCGGCGCCGTATCGAAGATGATGTGATCATAATTTTTACTGATCTCGCCATCGGTCAGGAAGCGAGTAAATTCATTGAAGGCCGCAATTTCGACGGTACAAGAGCCGGATAACTGCTCTTCCATATTGCGCAGGGCCGCTTCCGGTAAGAGACCGCGATACGGACCGACGACGCTCTCCCGATAGGCAGCTGCCGCCTGAATGGGGTCTAAGTTGGCGACCGACAGATTGGCCGCTTCCGGAATGGGCGTAGCCTCATCACTCAGATCCATGGAAAAGACGTCCTGCAGATTCGACGCCGGATCGGTACTGATGAGCAGCACCTTACGCCCGGCATCAGCTAAGGCAACTGCCGTCGCACAGGCAACGGATGTCTTGCCGACGCCTCCCTTCCCGGTCAAAAAGAGGTATTTCGTACGGACAACCTCTAAAGGATTATATAAGGTCATCATCATTCCCCCTTAGCAGCAGGAACTGCCGTCACCACAGCAGCAGGAGGAAGTATCGCTGCTCGTATCATCGCCGCAGCAAGAACCGGTATCGTCTCCGCAGCCGCAGGCTGACGAATCGCCGCCGTCAGCACAGGACGTATCCTGGCAGGCATCGGCAGCATCATTTAACAAGGCGACATCAAAGCCGAGAATATCGGCGAATTCCTCATTAGTCGGATAGCGGCCGGAATATTGAACGGCGCCGTCGACGAGGACCAAGGGCAGTTCTTCCGGACCGTGATTCTGAAGAAAATCGGTGACGGCCTTGGTCTGAACGAATTTCATAGGATCGTTCGACAAGTTATAGCGGCCGACGACGATGCCCTTCCCCTTCAAGGTTTCAAGCACGGCCGACAGGCGTAATAGTTCCGGATCAATAGACGGGCCGCAGAGACCGGTCGGGCAGCACATCGCTTGTTCAAAAATTTCCATCTGTTTCATGATAAAAGCCTCCTCAATAAATTTATACATTTACATCTATCAATATATGAGGTCGCAAAAACGGCCGGCTTCAGCAGCAGCGGTCCCTGTCATCGGGAGCCGCGTCACCGGAAGGTTTCATCAAATCGCCGATCATCTGCTGCAGGGCTTCCCCTTGGCGGGCATTCAGGGAATAATAGACCCACTTCCCCTCTCTGCGGCCGGTGACGAGATTGGCATCGCAGAGAATCTTCATATGGTGCGATAAGGTCGGCTGCGACAGATTCAGGTCTTCTAAGAGGACGCAGGCACAGCGTTCACCCTGGCGCAAGAGCGACAAAATGCGCAGCCGCTTTTCATCCCCTAAGGCTTTCAATACGCGAATCGCTTCCTTTTCTTCCATGACTCTCTCCCTTTCATATTGATATGTATCAATCTATGAACAGTATAATTCTCACATTGATATTTGTCAATCTATATACAAAAAAAGAAGCCATCCGTAAGGACAGCCTCTCTTTTGTTTTATGGTACAAACTTATTTGCTGACTAAGTCTTCTTCAACCTGAATATGAAGTTCATGCAGCTGTTTCAATGCAACCGTCGACGGAGCTTCGCTCATGGGGTCGATAGCGTTCTGCGTCTTCGGGAAGGCGATGACGTCACGGATGGACTTGCGTTTGAGCATGAGCATGATCATGCGGTCCAAGCCGAATGCCAGGCCGCCATGGGGCGGTGCACCGTATTCGAAGGCCCGGAGGAGGAAGCCGAATTTCTGTTCAGCTTCTTCCGGCGTAAGGCCGATAGCTTTAAAGACGCGCTGCTGGACGTCGGGCTGGTAAATACGGAGAGAACCGCCGCCGAGTTCGATGCCGTTGAGGACCAAATCATAGGCCTTGGCATAGACGTGACCCGGGTCGGTTTCGAGTTTATCCATATCTTCGTCGCGCATGGCCGTGAACGGATGATGCATGGCGACGTAGCGTTTTTCTTCTTCGCTGTATTCGAACATCGGGAAGTCGACAACCCAAGTGAAGGCGAATTGGTTTTCGTCGATGAGATTCATGCGGCGAGCCATTTCTTTACGCAGTTCGCCGAGAGCGGCTGCGACGACCTTCGGTTTGTCGGCGATCATGAGGACTAAGTCGCCCTTTTCAGCGCCGCAGGCTTTACCGATTTCAAGGAGTTTGTCTTCGCCGAAGAATTTCTTGATCTGCGATTTCAGGGTGCCGTCTTCGAGGAAGCCGATCCAAGCGAGACCTTTTGCACCGTAATGGCTGACGTATTCGACGAGGCCGTCCAGTTCGCGGCGAGGAATGTCGGCATCGCCTTTGACGTTGATGGCCTTAACCTGGCCGCCGTTATCGATGACGCTGCGGAAGACTTTGAAGTCCGTGTCTTTGACGAGTTCCGTTACGTCGGTAAATTTCATGTCGAAGCGCAGGTCCGGTTTGTCGGAGCCGTAGTTTTCCATGGCGTAGTCCCAGGTCATGCGGTGAATCGGGAGCTTGACGTCGTGACCCAGGGTTTCTTTGAAGATGTAGTGTACCATTTCTTCAACCAAGGTCAGGATTTCTTCCTGGTCCATGAAGGACATTTCCATGTCGAGCTGGGTGAATTCCGGCTGACGGTCGGCACGCAGGTCTTCGTCGCGGAAGCAGCGGGCAATCTGGTAATAACGGTCCATGCCGGAGATCATGAGCAGCTGTTTGAAGATCTGCGGCGACTGGGGCAGTGCGTAGAACTTGCCTTCGTTGACGCGGCTCGGTACGAGGTAGTCACGAGCGCCTTCAGGCGTGCTCTTGCACAGTTCCGGCGTTTCGATATCGATGAAGCCGTGGCCGTTCAAGAAGGTGCGCATGGCATGCTTTACTTTATGGCGCATGATGAGGTTGTTCTGCATTTCCGGACGGCGAAGGTCGAGGTAGCGGTATTTCAGGCGAATCTTTTCGTCGACGTCGATGTTGTCTTCAATGTAGAACGGCGGCGTCTTCGACGAGTTGAGAATGCGCAGTTCTTCGCAGCGGATTTCAATCGTGCCGGTCTTCATCTTGGGGTTGACCGTATCGGCGTCACGCATGCGGACGACGCCGCGGACGACGAGAACGTATTCCGTGCGGACCTGTTCTGCCTTATCGAAAGAAGCCTGTTCGTAGTCCGGAGAAGCGACGACCTGTACGATGCCCGTGCGGTCGCGGAGGTCGATGAAAATCAATCCGCCGTGGTCGCGGCGGCGTTCAACCCAGCCGGTCAAGACGACTTCTTTGCCCTTATCCGCTTCGCTTACTTCAGCGCAGTAGTGGGAGCGGTGTAAACCTTCCATTGTATCCATGAGTAAATCATCCCTTCTTGTGTGTTTCCATATATGCAACAATCCCATCAAGGGGAACGCTGACTTGTTCTTTGCTGGCCATATCGCGGACCATGGCGGCGCCGTTGGCCAATTCATCGTCACCGATGATGACCGTGTAATCGGCATTCAGTTTATTGGCCGACTTCATCTGGCCTTTCATGCTGCGGCCCAAGAGGTCGATTTCAGCATAGAAACCTTTTTGGCGCAGGGCCTGCTGGAGTTCAAAGGCCTTGGTCTTGGCCGCATCGCCGAGGGCGACGATGAATACCGGCTTTTTGGCATCCATCGGCGGCATGAGGCCTTGTTCCTTTAAGGTCAGGAGCAAGCGTTCCATGCCGATGGCAAAGCCGATGCCCGGCGTTGACGGACCGCCCACTTCTTCGATGAGGCCGTCGTAGCGGCCGCCGCCGCAGACCGTGCTCTGTGCGCCCAAGGGAGCGTACATGATTTCAAAGGCCGTATTGGTATAGTAGTCGAGGCCGCGGACCAGGCGCGGGTCGAGGGTAAAGGGAATGCCGATGGCCGTCAGATATTCCTGGACTTTGTGGAAGTGTTCCTTACATTCGTCGCAGAGATTATCCGTAATCAAAGGCACGCCCATTTTCATCATCTTTTCGCCGTCTTCTTTGCAGTCGAGGACGCGGAGCGGATTCTTTTCCAACCGCGAATTGCAGTCGTCGCAGAGCTGATCCTTCTTATCGGCGAAGAAATCGAGCAGTTTCTGGCGGTAAACGGGACGGCACTTCGGGCAGCCTACGGAATTGAGGTGCAGGACGAGATCCGTCAGTCCCAGTTCCCGGAAGAGCTGGAAGGCCATGGCGATGATTTCTGCATCGACGGCCGGATCCTTGGAGCCGATTTCTTCGACACCGAACTGGGTGAACTGGCGGTAGCGACCGGCCTGGGGACGGTCATGACGGAACATGGGCCCCATATAGTACAATTTATGGACCTGCGGTTCGCCGTAGAGCTTGTGCTCGAGAAAGGCCCGGACGACAGATGCCGTATTTTCCGGACGCAAGGTCATGCTGCGGCCGCCGCGGTCTTCAAAGGTATACATTTCTTTGGTAACGACGTCTGTCGTTTCCCCGATACCCCGTAAAAATAATTCGGTACTTTCAAACATAGGCGTACGGATTTCGCCAAAACCATAGAGCGAGCAGATCTGCCGGATTCTTGCTTCCAGCCACTGCCATTCCGCCGTCTGTTCCGGCAGGAAATCCTGCGTACCTCTCGGTGCAGTAATAGCCATTTTAAATATCCTCTCCTCCGTATACGATAGCACACAAACGGCGGCGCCGAGCCATTTTGTCGTCCAGCGCCTGAATGTATGTATTGACATCTTTCGGCATATATACTTTTTCCAGCGTATGACCGTCACGGCCGAGGAACTTCGTCGCCCCGCCCGGTCCGGCTGCCAAGACAGACTGCCGTTCTTCCATCATCTCGATATTATAAGCACTGACCGTGCCCGGCAGCGCGTAGCCGACATTGGCAAAGCTGGCGGCCATGTATTTCTGGCGGTACATATAATAAGGGACGTAGCCTCCGCCTGCCAAAACAGACTGACAAAGGCTGACCATACGGCCCGTCACGTCAGCCGGCGGAATTTTTTCCCGCAGGTCGTGATGGAATAGAGGTGCCCGTTTTTTTAATGCTAACGTATGAATTGTAACATTTTCCGGGTGCAGTTTGCAAACTATTTCCATATTTTCCTGCATATCCCCTACGGTTTGCCCCGGAAGTCCGGCGATAAAGTCCATGTTGATGACGGAAAATCCGACCTTGCGGCACGACTCATACATGGTATAAATATCGTCTACACTGTGGCGGCGTCCCAAGGCGTCGAGGAGGTGCTGCTGCATCGTCTGGGGATTGACGCTGATGCGATTGACGCCGCAGTCCTTGAGCATGGTAAGGACGTCTTCTTCAGCCGTGTCAGGCCGCCCGGCTTCGACAGTCCATTCACGGACGCTCGGGAAATTTCGGGCCAACCGCTCCATGAGGGGCTTCAAAACCCATGGGGGCAGGCAGGTCGGCGTTCCGCCGCCGACGTAAAGGGACGTCACATCGAGGTCGTAGTCCCGGCAAAGGGCTGCCAAGTCATCGAAGTCGCGCAGCATGGCGTCGCGAAAAGCCGTAAGGCCGTCCTCCCCTTCCCCGCCGATGAGGCGTGACGGAAAGGAGCAGTACAGGCAGTGACTGGGGCAGTACGGGATGCCGACGTAGAGGGCAATCTTCCGGCCGCGGTCGGTCACATAGGGACGCTGGAGACTTGCCATGGCGACGAGGTCTTTCGCCGTCTTATCGGCCACGTCATAGTCGTCGGTCAGCACCTTTTCGGCACCCTTTTCATCAAAGCCTTGGTCAAAGAGATGGTGAACGAGTTTGGTCGGCCGCACGCCGATGAGGGTTCCCCACGGACCGGGGCCGTGACCGGTAAAACGCTGGTGCCAGTGAATAAGGCAGTCTTTGACGATCTTTCGCGGATCGTCTTTCGACAAGAGCCCGATTTCAGACGACCACGACTGCCCTTCCTCCGTAAAGGTACAGCCGACATAAAGATGGCTGCCATCGTCCCTTAAGGTGATGGCAGCTCCGACGTCGCGGCTTTCCCGACCGCCGACATAGCCCAGGGAGGCCATGACCTGGCCGATGAGGGAATGCAGGCTTTCGGGACCGCAGTACGTATAGGTCTTTACAGACATCTTATTCCGCTTCTTTCGCAGCCGCTTCCGCTTCTGCTTCGGCGTCGCGCTTCTTCTGGCATTCTTCGCAATAGCCGTAGACCTTGAGCTGGTGGTCGACGGTATGGAAGTGAAGCTGTTTTTCCAAAATCGTTTCCAGCGTTTCCAGAAGGTCGTCTTCGCATTCCCACACTTTTCCGCAGCCGAGGCAGATGAGGTGGTGATGGTAATGGCCTTCATTGTCGCGGTCGTTCAATTCGTAACGGCTGCAACCGTCGTCGAAGTCGAGCTTTTTGAGGAGGTCCATCTGAGTGAATAAATCAAGGGTCCGATAGACCGTCGCCAAACCGATATCGGGGGCCTTCTTTTTGACCAGTTCAAAGACTTCTTCGGCGCTCATATGGCGGATCGGGCTTTCGACGAAGGTCCTAAGGATGATCTGACGCTGGGAGGTCATCTTATATTTCTTGAATTTAATCTTGTCTTTCATGCGTTTCATCATGGTATCCATGATTTCTTTTTTATTGGTTTCCATTTTTATTCATCGCCTTTTCTCTATAGGTATTGTAAAACCACAGATGTTTGCAGAGAATCTGTAAAACTGCCGTCACCGGGACGGTAAGGATCATGCCGGCTATGCCAAAGAGGGTCCCGCCGATGAGCAGGGCTATGACAATGACCACGGGATGGAGTTTGATAACGGCACCCATGACCTGGGGCATGATGAGGTGGCTGTCGATCTGTTGAATGACGACGTAGAAGATGAGAACCTTCAAGGCCAGGGACAGGTCTATTAACGCCCCCAAGAGGATAGCCGGTGCCGCGCCGACGATCGGCCCGACGATGGGTATCCATTCGGTGATGGCCGCCAAGAGGGCGATGACCATCGGATAGGGCACGCCCAGGACCCACATGCCGATAAAGGTCAGGACGGCAATGATGCAGCTCATGAGAATCTGGCCGCGGATGTAACGGCTCAGGACGTGCTGGATTTCCAGAAAGAGGGACGCCAAGTGGTCGCGGTAGCCTGCCGGAAAGATGCCGACAAAGGTCCGGACCATGCGGCTGCCGTCTTTCATGAAGTAGAAGGTAATGATGGGTACGACGAAGAATTCGACGACCGTGCCGGCAATGACGAAGACCGACTGCAGGAGATTGGTAATGCCGTCGATACCGTAATTGCTGACCTTAGCGAAGGCATCGTTGATGATCCGCTTGACCTGGTCCGGAATGTAAAGCTGGGTCTGTTCATTTTCAAGCTGCATGACCAGATCTGCCGTCCGATTGACTAAGTTGCTGAAGTTGGCAGCCAACAAATTTGTCTGAACCACTAACGGCTTGACGATGATGTTGGTAATGACCGTCACCAGGAAAATAAAGACCACAAAGGAGATAAGGATGGCAATGCTCACCGGCATCTTGCGCCCTGTAAGGCGCAGGAACACTTTGATGATGCCATCGCGTATGGGCATAAGGATAAAGGTCAGAATGAGGGACACGATGGCCGGCCAGTAGATGGCATGGACCGTTAAAAACAGGGCCAATGCCAGGACAGCCAGGGTAACCCGCATCCAAAATTCTGCTTCCTTATAGGTAATCATGGCTTACCAGCCTCCATCCAAGAAGGGATTGCCCATCCGTTCGTCGCCGATCGTCGTCGCCGGGCCGTGGCCGGGCAGGACGACCGTATCGTCAGGAAGGGTCAAGAGTTTCTTTTCGATGCTGTCCAATAAGATATGGGACGAGCCGCCGTATAAATCGGTCCGGCCGACGGAATAGCGGAACAAGGTATCGCCGGAAAAGACGACGCCTTCTCCATAGAGGCTGAGTCCGCCCGGCGTATGGCCCGGTGTTTCCAGGACCTTGAAGCGCAGCGTTCCCAGGCTGATGACGTCGCCGTCTTTGGCTAAGTGATCGGCCGACGTGCATTCAATGGGCTGTCCCATGAACATGGACAGGTTGTGATGCGAATTAGAGATGAGCCCGGCATCGCCGGCACCGACGTAGACCGGTACGTTCTTGCGTTGGCGAAGCTCCTGTAAGGCTCCGATGTGGTCGGCATGACCATGGGTCAGGAAGATGAATTTCAGATCCAGCTCATAGCGGGACAGGGCCCGGTCGATGGCGTTGTAATCCCAGGCCGGATCGACGACCATCGCCTCTTTCGTGTCGCTGTCATAGACGACGTAGCAGTTGGTCATGATCGGTCCGAGTTCCATGCTGATATATTGCATACTCATGTCGATTCCTCCTTAAAAATGTTTCTGGCTGTCCAATAAAATGGTAACCGGCCCGTCGTTATCGAGGGATACGACCATATGGGTCCGAAAGCGACCCGTCGCTGCCTCTACGCCAAAGGCGCGGACAGCTTCGACGAATCGGGTGTATAAGGCTTCGGCTTGTTCCGGTTTGGCAGCTTCTGTATAACTCGGGCGGCGGCCGTGGCGGGCATCTCCATAGAGGGTAAACTGAGAGATGACCAGCATGTCACCGCCTTTATCGAGAAGGGAGTCGTTCAGTTTCCCCGCTTCATCTTCAAAGATCCGCAGGTGAACGATCTTATCGGCCAGGTACAGGGCGTCCTTTTCAGTATCTTCGACGGAAACGCCGAGGAGGACCGTAAGGCCTTCGGCCGCTTTTCCGACGAGGACGCCGTCTGAGGTGACCGATGATGTCAGCGTCTTTTGTACGACGGCTCTCATTGCATGCTTCCTCCTGTATAACGTTCTACGGCATAGACATCCTTCAAGCGGCGGATCTTGGTCGTAATGAATTCAAACTGAGCCAAGTCCTTGATGCTGATGCCCATGTGGATGACGACGTTTTTCGTATCGCTGGTCTTGGCATTGATGCTTAAGATGGAAATTTTCATTTCTGCCAGGGCGGCCATGATTTCGGCCATGATGCCCGTGCGGTCGTAGGCGACGATTTCCATGTTGACTTCAAAGCGTTCATCGCCTTCGTAATCCCACTCGACATCGATCAAGCGGTCGACGTCACTCTGGCCGTGGGTAACGTTGGGACAATCGGCCCGGTGGACCGACACGCCGCGGCCGCGGGTGATGAATCCGATGATGGGATCGCCCGGCACGGGGCTGCAGCATTTGGCAAGGCGCACGAGAAGACCCGGCTCCCCTTTTACCAAGATGCCCGTGCCGCTGTGTTTGACCGGCTTGCGGGGTTTCAGTTTTTCCAGCATGACCAGGCTGGTGTTCTGTTCTTCCTGCTTCTGCAAATCTTTCTTCTGCAGCTCCAGGAGCTTGATGAGGACCGTATTGACGGCAAAACCGCCGTAACCGACGGCCGCTGCCAAATCGTCTTCCGAGCCGGCGTTCATCTGCTTGGCTACCCGGCCCAGCCGTCCGCCGACGTTTAAGGTCTTCCAGTCGTGATTGAGGCGTTTGCATTCCCGCTCCAAAGCTTCGAGACCTTTTTCGATATTTTCCTCACGGTTTTCTTTCTTGAACCAGTTGCGGATCTTCGAACGGCTTTCAGAACTGCCGACGATATTGAGCCAGTCGAGGCTCGGTTTCCCCGTCTTAGATGTAATGATTTCAACGATATCGCCGTTTTTCAGACGGTAATCGAGGGGCACGATCTTGCCGTTGATCTTAGCGCCGACGCAGCGGTGGCCGACGTCGGTATGGATGCGGTAAGCAAAGTCGATGGGAATGGCCCCCTGGGGCAGGTCGATGACGTCACCTCGCGGAGAAAAGACGAAGACTTCGTCCGAAAAGGCATCGAGCTTTAAGGCGTTGACGAATTCCTGGGGGTTGCTCGTATCCTGCCATTCCAGGAGGTTGCGCAGCCAACCCATCTTTTCATCGAAGGCGTCCTTATTCGCCGTCTGGTTGCCTTCTTTATAGCGCCAATGGGCGGCGACGCCGTATTCGGCGATGTGGTGCATTTCCCAGGTGCGGATCTGGATTTCAACGGGCTGTCCCCGGGTCCCGATAACCGTCGTGTGCAGGGACTGGTAGTTATTGGGCTTAGGCATGGCGATGTAGTCTTTGAAGCGGTACGGCAAGGGTTTCCACAAACTGTGGACGATACCTAAGACGCCGTAGCAGTCCTTGACGTCGTCGACGATGACCCGGATGGCGAAGAGGTCATAGACCTGGCTCAAGTCGCGGTTATCTTTTTTCATTTTCTTATAAATGCTGTAAAAATGCTTGGGCCGGCCGTTGATTTCGCAGTGGATGTGTGCATCGTCGAGGGCTTTTCGCAGGACGTCGATGGCTTCGTTGACGATTTCTTCGCGGACGTGCCGCTTCTGTTTCATCTGATCGACGAGGTCGTAGTATTTATCCGGTTCAAGGTAGCGGAAGGACAGGTCTTCGAGCTCCCATTTGATGTTAAAAATACCCAGGCGATGCGCTAAGGGCGCGAAGATTTCCAGGGTTTCCTGGGCGATCCGCTTCTGCTTGTCGCTGCGCATATAGCGCAGGGTCCGCATATTGTGCAGGCGGTCGGCAAGCTTTATGACGACGACGCGGACGTCTTTGGCCATAGCCAAAAACATCTTGCGCATGCTGTTGAGCTGCTGATCTTCCTTCGTCCGGTAATTGAGACGGCTTAACTTGGTGACGCCGTCGACGAGGAAGGCGACTTCGCGGCCGAACTCCTGGCGCAGGTCTTCAAGGGTACAGGCTGTGTCTTCTACGACGTCATGGAGCAAGGCTGCCGTGATCGTCGTCGTATCTATTTTCATGTCGGCCAAAATTTGGGCCACCGCCAGGGGGTGCAGGATATAAGGTTCCCCACTGACGCGATGCTGTTCCTTATGGGCTTCTTCTGCCGCATGATATGCTTTCGTTACATCTTCGCAGTCTGCCTGTGGCAGGTACGAGTGTATCGTATCGATGAGGTGCCTGAATTCGGCATCTTGAATTCTTTCTCCCATAAAAAACCTCCTTACTCCCTGCAATACAATTCATACGTCGGGGACATATGAAGATTCATTTTCCCTGCAAGGATAGGAAAATAATAGACCGGGCCGTCGTCATCTTGGCGCACTTTGAGGACGCCGATTTCCCGAAGGACGACAATGGCCGCGTAAATGGTATGGACGTCGTAGCGGTCGGCCTGAGAGGCTGCCATGCGGCGCCGGACCTGCCAAACGGGCATACCCCATTCGGGCAGGAGTTTCTTCAGGGCCATGTAAATATCGACCATGACCGTCCGGTTGAGGGTGACCTCCTTATTCAAGACGTGGACGTCCTGAACGACCAGCTGAGGCGACGACGTTCCGTTAAAATCATTGCGTTCGAGCTGGAAGGCGACGTCGATGATATCGCCTTCGACGATGGCATCGCACAGGTCCGGCCGGGACCAGGCAACGCCGCTCAGGCGAATCTTATGAGGACCGCAGACAACGATGCGAACGTGCTGCTTATCCCGTCCGATGGGTCGGATTTCTTCGACGGTCAGATTCCGCAGGGAAAAGACGGGCCGGCTGTTTCCCATGCCGTAAGGCTCTAACGAGGAGAGCTCGGCAATCATGTCCAGCGAGACGTCCTGTGTTTCCAGCTCTTTATCTAAATGGACCAAGGGAATGTAGTCGTCGGCCGTCATGTACTCCTTGGCATAGTCCAAAAGCCTTTCGCGCAGGCCTTCGATGTTTTCGGCCTTGATGGAAAAGCCGGCTGCCATGGTATGGCCGCCAAATTGGATGAGCAGGTCTTTCGCCGACTGCAGGGCTTCGTACATATTGAAGCCGCTGATGCTCCGGCACGAGCCCTTGCCGATACCGTCGCTGATGGTAATGACCAAGGCCGGGCGGTAGTATTTTTCGACGAGGCGCGATGCGGCAATGCCGATGACGCCGACGTGCCAGCCTTCATGACTGGCAATGAGGACGCCGTCCCTTCCCTGCTGCCGGCTTTCGATCTGGGCGATGGCCTCTTTGGCAATGGTATGCTCGATGTCCTGACGCTCGGCGTTGAGTTCACTGAGCTCCGCGGCCGCAGCCGCCGCTTTTTCGTCGTCCGTCTCTAAGAGCAGTTCGACGCCCTTTGTCGCATGGCTGATGCGGCCGGCAGCGTTCAATCTCGGCGCTGCCGTAAAGGCGATGCGGCCGGCTGTGATTTCTTTATCGACAAGCCCCGAAGCCCGGAGCAAGGCGTACAATCCCGTGCGCTGCCCCTTTTTCATCAATTCCAGCCCTTGGCGGACAATGATGCGGTTTTCTCCGATTAAAGGCACCAGGTCGGCAATGGTTCCCAAGGCCGAAAGATCCGAATAGCCTGCCAGATCTTCGTTACAGCAGCGCTGCCAAAGGGCCCGGCAAAGGACGTAGGCCACACCGGCACCGGCCAGCTCCTTAAAGGGATAGGGACAGCCGGGTTTCTTGGGATTGAGGACGGCCAAGGCCGGCGGTATCTTTTCCGGCGGCTCGTGATGATCGGTAATGATGATATCAAGATGAGGTGAAAACTCACGAACCAGCTCATACGATGAAATACCGCAGTCGACGGTAATGAGAACATCGGCTTCATGCTCTAAGTGCTGCAGGGCCTCTTCGTTCAGGCCATAGCCTTCACTCTGCCGCTCAGGTATATAGAACTGCGGCGACGCCCCCAGATCCCGAAGAACTGAATAAACAAGTGACGTCGACGTAATCCCGTCGACGTCATAGTCACCATAGATGACGATGCGCTCTTTATCTTCTACGGCCTGCTTCAGCCGACGGACGGCTGTTTCCATCCCGTCCATCAAGAACGGATCGGCCATGTCGTTCAATGTGTCCTGGAGAAAGTGACGCCCTTCTTCGACATCGGCAATGCCGCGATTAGCCAGTATTTGGGCCAAAATCGGCGATATATGCAGTTGTTCGGTTAAGGCGGACGTAAGGCCCTCTTCGAAGGGGGCAAACTGCCATCGTTTCTCCATTTGCATCACAACTCATTCTCAGGAATAATCACTATCAATAAATCAATTATTATTTTATCACTTTCTATTCTCAAAATAAAGACTAAATTAATATGCACTTAGCAAGATTCTCATCTTAGAAATGGATTTTACCATTTCTTTACAGTCTCCACTTCGCCTCCCTTTTCGAGGATAGCGAAAAAGGACTATTCATGAAAAATCACGAATAGCCCTCTGTATCATGTCGATATCGAAAACATCGAGTTTACGACGACAACGCTTCCGAAGTCGTCCCGGCCTTCGCCGTTTCCCTTTCCTTCTCTGTGGGATTGATATCGTCTTGAGAAATGGTCAGGCGATGACGGGCCGCTTCTAAGATGAGGTCGGCCGTCTTGACGATGCCGTAGTCGCTGGATTTGAGGCTCAAATCGTAGTTGGCCCCATAACCCCAATAGGAATCGGTGCAGTACATACAGTGATCCCGCCGTTCACGATTGACGTGGTTGCGGAGTTTACGCGCCCGGTCGGCGTCGATGTGTTCCCGGAGCATGATGCGCTGGACGGCCCAATCAGGATCGGACGAAATGAAGACATTGAAGGTGTTCGGTCGTTTGCGCAGGACGTAGTTTGCCAAACGGCCGACGATGACGCAGGAATGCCCTGTCGTCAGGGCTTCAATGACTTCAGCTTCATCGCGGAACATTTCCATCTGATTCGATTCATATCCCGACGCATAGTGGACGTAATCTTCGTATACCTTAGACAGGAGCGGCCCCAAGCGGCGCTTCTGGTCCTTGCACCAGGCGATGACAGTTTGCGGATGTTCTTTCTGGGTCCGGTTGAAAATTTCCGTATCGTAGTACGGAACGCCTAATTTACGGGCCACGAGTTTCCCGATATTCCGGCCGCCGCTGCCGAATTCACGCGAAATGGTAATGACTAAGGGGCTGTCCGTATCTTCCTTCATCCAAGCCGGATGGTTGGTACGGCCGGCGATTTCGCCGATAGCCCGATGAGAGAAAATCAGACGTTCAATGGGCCCTGCCATGGTACAGCCTAAAAGGATCAGTACCAGGCCGATGACGGCGTTGGCCGTAATTGGTTCCGATAAGATAATCGAGGCCAAGATGAGGGCGATGATAGGCTTAATAAAAAAAGCAAAGGACGCATTGGACGGACCCGTCAGTTCAATGGCCTTCATGAAGAACAGGTAGCCAAAGCCGGTGACGACCAAGGAGCAGTACAGGAGCGGCCAAATGGTGCGGGAATTGATACCGGCAATGATCGGATCGCCGTGGAAAATCAGAATGACCAAGAGGAAGAGGCAGCCGATGAGAAAACTGAAGGCGTTTTCGACGTTGCCCCCCAATTTCCCGATCCGCAGTTTCCCCAAGGTCGTGTAAAAGGCAAAGGAAATAGCCGCTGCCAAGGACACCAGAAGTCCTACATTTCCGTTCTGGATGATATCCACGGGATTGGCGACGATGATCAGGCCGATGAGACTCAATACCAAGGTGATGGCCTTCTTGCGCGTAAAGGCTTCGTGGATGAGAAAATAGGAAAAAATCATGACGAAGATAGGATTGCTGGAAAAGACGATGGCCGCCAGGCTGGCATTGGCCATGTTGACGCCGATCTGGAAGAGGATCATGCTGAAGCAGATATTGACCAGTCCCAAGACAGCCAAATACCCCCAATCAGTCCGTCTGAGACGAATCTGATGTTTCTTCATATCGCGAACGGCCAGCGGCATGAGCAGGATGCCGCCTACGAGAAAGCGGAGAAAGGTCAGCTGAAAAGGTGTAAAGGCCGTACCGGCAATCTTCAGCGAAATTTCCATGGTCCCAAAGGCAAGGGCTGCCAGGACAATACAAAGCGTACCCATTTTAGATGACATGAAAGAGGCCCCCTAGTTCATCTAATTATTATGATAGAGAATAAAAAAACTAATAATTCAATCACGATTCATTATACACTACTTCCCCATAAATAACAAACAACAAAAAGGCCCTGCATGGTGGAAACCACCGTGCAGAGCCTTTCCGCTATTTATCTATGCAGCAAGTGCATTTAAATTAGTCTTCAAAACCCTTCTGGAGACGGACGTAGGAATGACGACGATTCTTAGCGTCAGCTTCAGTCTTAGCATAGAGGGCTTCGGCTTCTTCCGGGAAGCTCTTCTTGAGGGATGCGTAACGAACTTCACCCTGCAAGAATTCCTGGAATTTGCCATAATCCGGTTCTTTGGAATCGAGGCTGAACGGGTTCTTGCCCTGTTCTTTGAGTTCCGGATTGTAACGGAAGAGATCCCAGTAACCGCATTCGACAGCGAGTTTTTCTTCTGTCTGGCTCTTGCCCATGCCCTTACGGATACCATGGTTGATGCAAGGAGCGTAGCAGATAACCAAGGACGGACCATGGTAAGCTTCAGCTTCGGTGATAGCTTTGAGGAGCTGGTTCTTGTCAGCGCCCATAGCTACCTGAGCTACGTAAACATAGCCGTAGGAAATAGCCATCATGCCGAGGTCCTTCTTCTTGGTGCGTTTGCCGGCAGCAGCGAACTGTGCGATAGCTGCAGTCGGGGTAGCTTTAGAGGACTGACCGCCGGTGTTGGAGTAAACTTCCGTATCGAGAACGAGGACGTTGATGTCGTTGTCCGAAGCGAGGACATGGTCAACACCGCCGTAACCGATATCGTAGGACCAACCGTCACCACCGATGATCCACTGGCTGCGTTTTACGAAGAACTGTTTCTTAGCGAGGAAGTCTTCGAGAACCGGTTTGCCGGCAGCTTCTTTTTCGAGGAGAGCCGTCAATTTGTCAGCGCGTTCACGAGTGCCTTCGCCTTCGTATGCATGAGCAGCCCAATCGCTGAGTGCTTCCTGGAGTTCCGGAGAAGCGACAGCTTTTGCAGCGTCGAGGTTTTCGACCAAGTCTTTACGGACTTTGTCTACGCCGAGGAACATGCCGAGGCCGAATTCAGCAGCATCTTCGAAGAGGCTGTTTGCCCAGGACGGACCGTGGCCGGCAGCGTTCATGGTGTACGGGGAAACAGGAGCCGATGCACCCCAAATGGAGGAGCAGCCTGTTGCGTTAGCGATCATCATGCGGTCGCCGAAGAGCTGTGTAACGAGTTTGACATACGGTGTTTCACCGCAGCCTGCGCAGGCGCCGGAGAATTCGAGGAGCGGCTGTTCGAACTGAGAACCGATAACGGTCTTCTTGTTCTGCGGGTTAGCTTTCGGAGCAACCTTTTCCGTAGCATAGTACCAGAATTCCATCTTCTTGCGTTCTTCGTCGGTGTTCGGAACCATGGTCAGAGCCTGGACCGGGCAGACGTTGACGCAGGAACCGCATTCGAGGCAGTCGAGCTGGTCGACGACGATAGCCAAATCATATTCTTTACCGGATTTAGCTTTAACAGCGACTTTGTAACCAGCCGGAGCAGCAGCGGTTTCTTCTTTGGTCGTCAAGCACGGACGAACCGTAGCATGCGGGCAAACGAAGGAACACTGGAGGCAGCCGATACATTTTTCGTTATCCCAGGAAGGAACGTGCAGAGCCGGGCCGGCTTTTTCGAATTTCGAAGTGCCGGAAGGCATGGTGCCATCTTCGCGGCCGACAAATGCGGAAACCGGGAGATCGTCGCCAACCTGTTCGAGCATCGGTTTTGCAACTTCCGTGAAGTACTTCGTAGCCGGACGGCCTTCGACGACTTCGTCAACGGCATCAGCCCAGGAAGCCGGATAGTTAACTTCGTGGAATTCTTTGATACCAGCATCAACGGCGCCATTGTTCATGTCAATGATCTTCTGGCCTTTTTTGCCGTAGTTCTTGATGATGGAGTCTTTCAAGTATTTAACAGCGTCTTCTACAGGGATGATCTTAGCGAGGGCAAAGAATGCAGCCTGCATGACCATGTTGATACGAGTGCCGAGGCCGAGTTTCTGGCCGATAGCGTCACCGTTCAAGGTGTAGAATTTAACGTGATGTTTAGCGATAGCGCGTTTGATGCGAGCCGGAAGTTCGTGTTCCAGTTCTTCATCGGTCCAGGTGCAGTTCAGCATGAACGTGCCGCCGTCTTTGATGCCGCGGAGAACATCGAAACGACCTACATAGGACTGACGATGGCAAGCGATGTAGTCAGCTGCGTCGATGAGGTACGGCATATCGATCGGGCGAGTACCGAAACGCAGGTGAGAAATCGTTACGCCGCCGGATTTCTTGGAGTCATAAGCAAAGTATGCCTGTGCATACATATCCGTGTGGTCACCGATGATCTTGATAGCCGATTTGTTAGCACCGACAGTACCGTCAGAACCGAAGCCCCAGAATTTGCAGGACGTAAGACCCGTCGTATCAACCGGCATTTTCGGTTCGCGAGCAAGGCTGAGGTTGGTAACGTCGTCGACGATGCCAAGGGTGAAGCCGTTGAGCGGATGATCTTTCTTCAATTCTTTGAAGACAGCGAGGAAGTCTTCCGGAAGAACGTCTTTGGAGCCCATACCGGTGCGGCCGCCGATGACGTCAATGTTAAGACCTTCTTCTTTTACGAAGCCCGTGATATCGAGGTAAAGCGGTTCGCCGAGGGAACCCGGTTCTTTCGTGCGGTCGATGACAGCAATCTTCTTGACCGTTTTCGGAAGAACGTTGAGGAGGTATTTGTTGGAGAACGGACGATAGAGGTGAACGTTGATAGCGCCGACTTTTTCGCCCTGGCTCTGCAAGTATTCGACGGTCTGTTTAGCGACGTCGGAGAGAGAACCCATGGAAACGACGACGTATTCAGCGTCAGGAGCACCGTAGTAGTTGAACGGTTTGTAGGAGCGGCCAGTGATTTCAGAAATCTTGTCCATGTAGTCAGCTACGATATCCGGCATAGCATCATAGAACTTGTTGGCAGCTTCTGTGTGCTGGAAGTATACGTCCGGGTTTTCAGCCGTGCCGCGAACCTGCGGGTTATCCGGGTTAAGAGCACGTTTACGGAATTTGTCGATAGCTTCCCAGTCAACGAGTTTTCTGTAGTTTTCGAAATCCATGACTTCAACTTTCTGAATTTCGTGAGACGTACGGAAACCGTCGAAGAAGTTGATGAACGGCAAGGAACCTTTAATTGCCGATAAGTGAGCGACACCAGCGAGGTCCATGACTTCCTGAACATTGGATTCGGCCAAGAGACAGCAGCCCGTTGCACGAGCAGCCATGACGTCCTGATGGTCACCGAAGATGCTCAGTGCATGGTTAGCCAAAGCACGCGCAGCTACGTGGAATACGCCCGGAAGGAGTTCGCCGGCAACTTTGTACATGTTCGGCATCATGAGGAGGAAGCCCTGAGATGCAGTGTACGTCGTGGTCAAAGCACCAGCCTGTAAGGAACCGTGGAATGCGCCGGCAGCGCCAGCTTCGGACTGCATTTCAACAACGTGAACTTTGTGACCGAAGAGGTTTTTCATGCCAGTGGCGGACCAATCATCGACATGTTCTGCCATAGGAGAAGACGGCGTGATCGGATAAATTGCGGCAACTTCAGTAAATGCATAGGACACCCATGCAGCTGCTTCGTTACCATCCATGGTTTTAAATTTGCTCATAGATAAAACACGCTCCTTAATTGAATGTTATACACAATATGGAAGATTCCATACTGATAGGCTTAAGATAGCTATAAAGACGTCCCGCTGTATCTCATACAGAAGGCGCGAACAGCACGCAAAGGTTCCAATGATGCATTCTGTTCACGTATCGACTATACACGTCCCATAATTGAAAAAAATGCAATAAAACGCGGGAAGGTCCGACAATATTCAAAAAAAGTATTGCTAATATTCTCAATCTGTACTACTATTATAGTGGTATTACAGATTTGCACATTACCATATCTCTTTTCAGAATTGCTGACCATCACAAACCGAACGACTTTGTAACTTTTTCTTACAAGTTAATTATATGCCTAAGCAATGTTAAATTCAATAGGAATGTGATGCTAGTTTATGCATCGTTCAGTGCTATTTTGTAAACGTATACCGAAGTAGTGTATATTGTAGCGTTATTTTTGATATACACGATTAGTTAGTGGAGGTGTTAGCATGGATTTTCATCATCTTAAATACTTTGTCGAAGTAGCAGACAAGAAGTCATTCAGCAAAGCAGCGCGAACACTGCATATTTCTCAGTCCGCCATCAGCCGTACCATCAAAGCCCTGGAAGAAGAACTGGGCGTCGTCCTTTTCATGCGAAATGCGAAGGCCGTCGAACTGACCGATGCCGGCACGATCTTCCTGTCCCATGCAAAACGGGTCGTCTTCATGTTCGAACATTTGAAGACCGACTTCGAAAATGAATTCAAATTGGAACAGGGCACGATTCTCATCGGCCTGCCCCCCATTACCGGGGCGCCGATCTTCGCCAACCTCTTAGGGGCTTTCAAGCAGGAATATCCTCAAATTGAACTGGACTTGTACGAACACGGCTCGAAGAAGGTCGAAATCAGCGTCCAAGAAGGCCTCATCGACCTCGGCATCGTCTGCACCCAGCCGAAGGAAAAGGATTTTGAATCGTTCTTCCTCACCCAGGATCCGATGAACGTCATCATTCACCGCGACAACATCCTGTCCAAGGAAAAGACGATTCCCTTGAAGAAACTGGCCAACGAATCGCTGGTCCTCTACCGCGATGACTTCAACCTGCACGACGAAATCATCCAACACTGTAAGCAAATCGGCTTCCAGCCGAAAATCATCTTTGAAACGAGCCAGCGCGACCTCATGATCCAGACCGTCGTCGCCAACCTCGGCGTCGCCCTCCTGCCGAGCCGCCTGTGCCCGACGAAGGAAGCCAACCCCCGCGTCTCGGAATCGGTCGTCGTCCGTCCCTTGGTCGAACCGGAAATCATGCACGTCCTCTATGTCATCTGGAAACGCGGCCACTACCTGTCCCATGCGGCTCAATTATGGCTCGACTTCGTCCGCAATAAGGCCCGCGTCATTTCCAACTTATAATGGCCGGGGAAAGACAAGGCCCCGCCGCTCCTGCCGGTTCCCTGAAAAGCCGGATACAGCGCGGCAGAAACGGTTTGCTCAATCAGTATCGCCGCCTGCTCAAGACTTGGCAGGGTCTGTCTAAGACGCAAAGATACCTAACTGCCGCTGCGGTTCTTCTCTTGGCATGGAACCTGGTGCTGCAGGTCCAGATTCTTACGCTGTCTAAGACCGTCGCGCTCCAACAAGTCCGCATCTCCCAGCTGGAGAAACAGGCTCAAAGACAGAATAACCTGCTCTACTCAGCATCGGTCACCTTAAACGATATAGAAAAAAAATGGCATTCGTTGAACTTCCGTGTCCTTGAAAACACGTGGCGCATCGAAGAACCGAAAAAAAACCCAGACTCCATGTGATGAGTCTGGGTTTCCTTTTTTTATTAGGGATTTATCACGATTCAAGAAGCGCTTCGAAGGCTTCCGGTTCCGGAAGGGATGAAATGATTTTCCAGGGTTCGCACTTGGCCAAATCATCGTAGGAATGCCTTCCGGTAGCGACGCTGATAGTCCGGGCGCCAATGGCTTTTCCACACTGAATGTCATGAGGCGTGTCACCGATAACATACATGGCTTCAATGTCATCGCCCCAAGTCCGTTTGGCAATGGCCAGGGCATTGCGGGCCAAGTCGTCGCGGTAGTAGTAGTCGAAAGCAAAGCCGGAATGGTCGAAATCAAAATACTGAGACAAGCCGAAGAAATCCATCTTCAGGCTGGCACCGACGCGGCTGTTCCCCGTCAGGAGGAGCTGGCAGTAACCTTCCCTTCCATGGAAGAATGCCAGGTTTTCTGCTGCATTCGGCAGGATGACACCTTCATGAGCCTTGCGTTTCAGCCATTTCAAGAGCTTTTGTTCATAGTTGCGGCAAAAGGCAAAGACTTCTTCATCCGTCGGCATGACGCCCGTCGATTTATAGAGCAGCTGCTGACAAATATAGTTATCGGTCCTGCCGCCGGCATCGATTTTCGGCACCGGTGTATCCTCCCCTTTTAAATCGCGGAGGACCTCTTTAATGGCATTCAATCCAGCATGGCCGGTATTCAATAAGGTTCCGTCAATATCCCAGTATAATAATTTCACGGTCTTCACTCCATCCGAGGCACTATTACTGTTTGGATACGATGTCCTTCGTATCGCGGGCAATCATGATTTCTTCATTCGTCGGAATGACATACATCTTAACCGTCGAATCGTCGGTGCTGATCAAAGCGTCTTTGCCGCGGACGTCGTTGCGCTGCGGATCGAGTTTGGCACCGAGGTATTCGAGGCCTTCGGCAATGGCGGCGCGGTCTTCAATGCCGTTTTCGCCGACACCGGCCGTAAAGGTGATGACATCGACACCGCCCATGGCAGCAGCAAAGGCACCGATTTCCTTGCGGACCTGATAGTGGAACATGTCGAGGGCGAGCTGAGCGCGTTCATTGCCTTCGCCGGCAGCTTTACCGAGATCGCGGAAGTCGCTGGAAACGCCGGAGATGCCGAGGACACCGGACTGTTTGTTCATCAATTTGTCCATATCTTTCGTCGAAAGGTTATGGTTGTCCATGACGTTGAGGACGATAGCCGGGTCGATATCACCGCAGCGCGTACCCATGAGGACGCCGGCCAGCGGCGTAAAGCCCATCGTCGTGTCGACGCATTTGCCGTATTTGATAGCAGCTAAGGAAGAGCCGTTGCCGAGATGGCAGTTGATGATGCGCAGTTCTTCAACGGGTTTGCCCATGACTTTAGCGACTTCACCGGCGACATAGCGATGGCTCGTGCCGTGGAAGCCGTAACGGCGGATATGATCTTCCTTATAGAGTTCGTACGGGAGGCCGTACATGAAGGCTTTTGCCGGCATGGTCTGATGGAAGGCCGTATCGAAGACGCCGACCTGAGGTACGCCGGGCATAATAGCCTTGCAGGCATTGATGCCGATGATGTTCGGCGGATTGTGAAGCGGAGCCATGGCCGAGCATTTTTCCAAGGCTTTCATGACTTCGTCCGTAATGAGCGTGGAAGCAGCGAATTCTTCACCGCCATGGACGACGCGGTGGCCGACAGCATCGATGGCATCCATCGATTTGATGACGCCGCATTCAGCGTCGGTCAAAATGTCGAGGACTAACTTGACGGCTACTTGGTGATCCGGAATGGACTGTTTGATTTCTTTTTTCTGGCCATTCCATTTGTGGGTCAGCTGCGAATCGGTGAGGCCGATTTTTTCGACCAAACCTTTTGCCATTACTTCTTCATTATCCATGTTGACGAGCTGATACTTCAAAGATGAGCTTCCGCAGTTTACAACCAATACGATCATGAAATTTTACCCTCTTTCGTGTGTTTTAAAATTACTTTAGCTGGCCAAATACGTGGTCAACTACTTCCTTCGCCAGTTCGTCACCGTCTTTGTACATGTACATGACGTGCCAAATCTGGCCATTATCTTCAAAGAAGAAACTCCGCACGGTGAGCTTCGCCGGCTGGCCGTTCAAGGGCTCCGTATAGGAGGCGTCGACGACGGTAGCCTTGCGCCCGCTCTCTTCGGCTTCGGTAATCTTCGTTTGCAGATCAGATACATCCGGTGTCTGTTTCAGCATGGCAACGTATTTATCTGCCATGGCAACAGGCGTCGTTTCGCCGGCTGTTTCAGAAACAGCGACGACATCGATGTGTTTGTCATTGTTAATATACATCATGCCTTCGCCGTCCTGGCGATTCACGTGTGCCAGGTCAAACGGGGTCATGACGTACACTTCCGAATTTCCGGCCTTTAACTGGACATAGCCGAAACTGTATTCTTCAAGCATCGTATTGCTGCCACAGCCGGCTAACAATACGGCAGCTGAGACCATGGCCGCAGCTGCAAGTCCTTTCAATCCCTTCATACAATCACCTATTTATGCTTTCTACAGACTAGGTTCATTATAGCATAAAAGCCTTATAGCGTCATCTAAAAAAAGCAGGAATTGGAAATACTTTAGCTATCCGCCCAAACAGCCAAAAAGAATGAACGGCATCCATTGACGATTTTCTTTACCTTCCGTATACTTATAAACAACTTATACTGTGTTTCTTCGTGAAATACGGCCTTTTCCGGACGGTGCCGCCAGACACTGCGGCTTCGTCCCGTTCAGATATTGTGAAATTTAGAACGTAAGGAGGCTGCTATGGAAGCCATTGCCGTCATCGCCGAATTTAATCCCTTTCACACCGGCCACGCCTATTTGCTGTCGGAAATCCGCCGCCAAAGTCCGCCCGATACGGCCGTCATCGTCATTCTGAGCGGCGCCTTCGTCCAGCGCGGCGAACCGGCACTCTTCGACAAGTGGCACCGCTCCCGTTGGGCCGTCCGCAGCGGAGCCGATGCCGTCTTTGAACTGCCTGCCGTCTATGCCCTCTCGAGTGCCGAAGGATTTGCCTCAGGCGGCATCCGTTTAGCCTATCGCCTTGGCTGCACCTCCCTTGCCTGCGGCGTCGAAGAGGGGACGGCTGCCGACTTTCTCCGCCTGGGAAAAACCGCCTTGAGCCTCTCGTACGATGGATCGACAAAGACGGCCACGGCCGGTCGGAATCAGACAGATGACCTGGCAAAGACCCTGCCGGAACTGGCCGGCCTTTTGGATCAGCCCAATGCCCTCTTGGCTCTTGAATATGCAAAAGCCATCCTCGCCCTGCCGTCTCCCCTTGCGATGCAAACCGTCCCTCGCCGCGGAAGCCATGCTGAAAACAGCTTCGACCAGCCTTTCACCAGTGCCTCGGCTCTCCGCCGGGAACTGAAAAAGGGATTCACGTCCCGCGTCGCAGCCTATTTGCCGCCGGCCAACCACAGCGACATCGAAGCCCTATTGAGAGCCGGTTCTTTCACGGACTACGATCGCTACGGCGATTTCGTCAGCCTTGAAGGGCGCCTCTTGACACCGGAACAGCTCCGCTGCCTGCCGGCCTTTACCGAAGGCCTCGAAAACCGTTGGCACCGGGCCTTCTCTACCCTTTCGACGTATGAAGAAGCCCTGGCCGCCGTCAAGACCAAGCGCTATGCATTCAGCCGCCTGTGCCGCATGGGCGCCTATACGGTCCTGCAGCCGTCACAAGATTTCTTCAATGAATCCTACCGTGAAGGGCCTCAATACGGCCGCATCCTGGCCTTCAACGAGCGCGGCGCCGCCTTCTTGAAAAAAGCAAAAGGAACCTTCCCCATCATAACCAAACCGGCGCAGGCAAAAAAAATCCTGTCCCCTCTCGGACAGGCACAGCTTACCCTTGATATCCGGGCCAACGACATTCAAGCGCTCTGTTTCCGCAGCGCTTCTTGCCGCCAAGGACGAAGGGACTATTATACCTCCCCCAGCTATCTTCCCCAAGGCGATCGTGAACCGTAACCTCCGCTTATTTTTATCCATATATTTGTTTTACAGCCCAAAATCTGTTATCATAAGTACTGTATTTTTTATTTTTTCATAACCTATTTCATCGATTCTGACCATAATCGGTAAAATATGAAGGGGGCTTATTTGTGGCTGTAAATCTTAATATTTATCAAACATTAGCCGCAGCGATTGTCGTTTACTATACCGGCGTATTCTTGCGTGCAAAATTCGACGTCCTGCGCAAGTACTGTATCCCCGCTCCGGTCGTCGGAGGCATCTTATTCGCTATCATCAACTGCATTCTCTATACACAGGGTCTTTGGCAGTACGAGCAGGATACGATTATGCAAAACATCTGTATGATGCTCTTTTTCACCAGTGTCGGCTACACGGCCAGCATCAGCCTTATCAAACGAGGCGGCATCATGGTCTTTAAAATGGCCATCGTCACGACGATTCTCATCACCTTACAGAATATCATCGGGGTGAGCCTCGCGACAGTCTTCGACCTCAGTCCTCTCATGGGACTGGCAACGGGATCGGTTCCCATGGTCGGCGGTCACGGCACGGCAGCGGCCTTCGGTCCCTTGTTGGAAGACATCGGCCTTGACAGCGGCGTCACCATTTCCGTCGCCGCCGCTACCTTCGGCCTCGTCGCCGGCGGTGTTATCGGCGGTCCGATTGGGGAAGGACTGATTCACAAACACCATCTGGTCAGCTCGGCTGAATCAGAACGGTTCGATCCTTCGGCCAACGCCGACGCCGTATCGCGGTTAAAAGCCGTAGCCGGCGATAAAGAACGGGCCGAAAACGCCATCAAGATTGAAAACAAAATCGGCCAGACCATCGACAACTACCGCTTCATGAACGCCATGGCCCACCTCTTCCTGGCCATGGGTCTCGGAACGATCGTCAGCGGTTTCTTCAGCAGCATCGGCCTTGTCTTCCCGGGCTATATCGGCTCGATGATCGTCGCTGCCATCATCCGCAACATCGCCGACTTCACGCACAGCTTCAAAGTCTACCAGCATGAAAGCGAAGTCCTGGGCAATCTGAGCCTGACCGTCTTTTTGACCTGCGTCCTCATGAGCCTCAAGCTCTGGCAGTTGGCGGACCTTGCCGTACCTCTGGTCGTCATGCTCCTCAGCCAGGCCCTGTTCATGGCTCTTTTCGCCTACTTCATCGTCTTCCGCATCATGGGCCGCGATTACGAAGCTGCCGTCATGACCAGCGGCGTCTGCGGCTTCGGCTTAGGGGCTACGCCCAACGCCATCGCCAATATGACGGCCATGACGGAAATCTTCGGCCCGGCACCGACGGCCTTCTTCGTCATTCCCCTCATCGGGTCCTTAATCATCGACCCGGTCAATGCCACGATCATTACGGTATTTATCAATATTCTCCACTAATCGTCCCGGCTTTTATTTCGCCAATATCGAGCTTCATCACGATTCAACTCTACGCCATCGCCTGTTTCCAGGGCGGTGGCGTAATTTTTCATGCCCTCTTTATAGCCTGACGCTGCAGACTGGGCAAACCAGTAAGCCGCCTGAATGCTGTCACGGGCGACGCCGTGGCCGTCACGGTAAAGGACGCCCAAGTTATTCTGCGCCGGCCCGTCGCCGGCCATGGCCGCTTCATAGTACCAGTGCGCAGCCAGTTCCCAGTCTTGAGGAACGCCATATCCTTTTTCATAGAGATAGCCGAGATTGTTTCCGGCAATGACATTTCCCTGATCTGCCGCCTTAGCATACCAATAGGCGGCTTTTTCATAATCCGGCTCCCCGGTGTAGCCGAACTGATACATGATGGCCGCATTGCACTGGCCGTCGCCGTCGTCGTGTTCGGCAGCCCGCCGGTACCAGTACAGGGCCTTTTCGTAATCCTGAGGGAGATCATCCCCTATTTCATAGAGATGGCCTAAATTATTCTCAGCCGCTCCATAGCCGTGGCTGGCGGCCGCACCGTACCAAAGGACAGCCTGTTCGATATCGCGCTCCGTACCTAACCCATGCTCATACTGGTAGCCCAAGTTATACTGACCGGCAGCATAACCGCCCTTGGCCGAACGGCTGTACCAGTAAAAAGCCTTCCTATATAAATCATCTTTATCTTCTATATCGGCGTCAAAAGCGTCAAAGAAATAATCGTCTCCCATGGCACATTGAGCCGCTGCATCGCCGCTAAAGGCCAGTCGTTCTGTTTCGTCCATCGTCGGACTCCTTTCATCGGTCTCCCATGACGGAAGACAATCTTTATACTGCCTCGATTGTAGGGGAAAGGATGAGGACTGTCAACAAAGTCTTTTCCAAAAGATTTACAAATTTTCCTTTTTGACATATTGACTTTTTGACTTTTATAGCTATAATGATACTAGAAGCTAGCGAAAAGCTCCTAATCCTGAATACAATCGCCATAATAAGGAGGTCTTACTTATGGGAAACGAAAAATATACACAGAAAGTCATGGAAGCCTTCCAGTCTGCCCAGCAGATTGCCGCCCTCCATTACAACCAAGAAATCTCCTCGGTCCACATGCTCATGGGCCTGCTCAAAGAGCCTGAAGGCCTGCTGAGCACCATCCTTACGGAATGTCAGACCGACGTCCCCATGCTCCAGGCACGTCTGGAACAGCTGCTGAAGAAAATCCCTTCCGTCCAAGGTTCGAGCCAGATGTCGATGTCGACGGAAATGGTCCGGGTCATCGGCAAAGCCCAGCAATTAGCCGACTCCATGCACGATGACTACATCAGTACGGAACACCTGCTCCTCGGCATCGTCAGCGAAAGCAGCAGCGACGTCCAGGAACTGTGCCGTGAATTCGGCCTGCACCAAGACAAGATCATGAGTACCATCAAGGCCAACCGCAAGGCCAACGTCAATACCGACAACCCTGAAGGCAACTACAAAGCCCTGGAAAAATACGGCCGCGACCTGACGGCAGCTGCCCGCCAGAATAAGCTCGATCCCGTCATCGGCCGTGACGACGAAATCCGACGGACCATCGAAATCTTGTCGCGTCGCCGTAAGAACAACCCGGTCCTCATCGGGGAACCGGGCGTCGGTAAAACGGCCATCGTCGAAGGATTGGCCCGCCGCATCGTCAGCGGAGACATTCCCGAATCCTTAAAGAACAAGACCCTCTACTCCCTCGACATGGGTTCTCTCATTGCCGGGGCCAAATACCGCGGTGAATTCGAAGAACGGTTGAAATCGGTCCTCAATGAAATCGCCAAATCAGACGGTCAGATTCTCCTCTTCATCGATGAAATCCACACCGTCGTCGGCGCCGGCGCGTCCGAAGGCTCCATGGACGCCGGCAATATCCTGAAACCGATGCTGGCCCGCGGCGACCTGCGCTGCATCGGGGCTACGACCCTCAACGAATACCAGAAATACATCGAAAAGGACGCTGCCCTCGAACGGCGTTTCCAGCCGGTCATGGTCGACCAGCCTTCCGTCGAAGATACAATCACCATTCTCCGCGGCCTGAAAGAACGCTATGAAGTCCATCACGGCGTCCGCATCCGCGATAAGGCCCTGGTTGCGGCTGCCGTCCTTTCGGACCGCTACATCTCGGACCGCTTCCTGCCCGACAAGGCCATCGACCTCGTCGACGAAGCCGCTGCCAAGCTGCGCACGGAAATCGAATCCATGCCGACGCCGATCGACGAATTGAGCCATAAGATCATGCAGCTCGAAATCGAAGAACAGTCCCTGACCAAAGAAACGGACGACGCTTCCAAAGAACGGCTGGCTAAGATTACGACCATGAAAAATGAATTAAAGGAAAAAGAAAACCAGCTCAAATCCCAGTGGGATACGGAAAAACAGTCCATCCTGCACACACAGGAACTGAAAAAAGAAATCGACGCCGTCAAGGGCGAAATGGCTCAGGCCGAACGCAACTACGACTTGGCGAAAGCATCAGAACTGAAGTACGGCAAATTGCCGGAACTGGAAAAACAACTGGCGGAACAGGAAGCTCACCTGGCACAGAAACAGGATTCGCAGCTCCTGAAAGAAGAAGTCGGCGAAGAAGACATCGCCCAGGTCGTCAGCCGCTGGACGGGCATCCCCGTCACTAAGATGATGACCGGCGAACGGGAAAAACTGCTCCACCTCGACGAAACCCTCCATAAACGCGTCGTCGGCCAGGACGAAGCCGTCCAAGTCGTCAGCGACGCCATCATCCGCGCCCGTGCCGGTATCAAAGACCCGAACCGTCCCATCGGTTCCTTCATCTTCCTGGGGCCGACCGGCGTCGGCAAGACCGAACTTGCCAAGACCTTAGCGGAATCCCTCTTCGATGACGAACGGAACATCATCCGCATCGACATGTCAGAATACATGGAAAAACATACCGTATCGCGCCTGATTGGGGCGCCTCCGGGATACGTCGGCTATGACGAAGGCGGTCAGCTCACCGAAGCCGTTCGCCGCCGTCCCTACAGCGTCATCCTCCTCGATGAAATCGAAAAGGCCCATCCCGACATCTTCAACGTCCTCCTGCAAATCCTCGATGACGGCCGCCTGACTGACGGCAAGGGCCGGGTCGTCAACTTCAAGAACACGATCATCATCATGACCAGTAACCTGGGTTCTCATGAAATTTTGGAAACGCCGGATTACGAACAGGCCAACCAGAAGGTCCGTGACCTCCTCAAACAGTACTTCCGTCCGGAATTCCTCAACCGAGTCGACGACATCGTCGTCTTCAAGGCCCTGCAGAAAGACCAGGTACAGAGTATTGCAGCCATCCTCTTGGAACGCCTCGGTCAGCGTCTGGAAAAACAGATCAAGATCAAACTCACTTGGACTGATGAAGCCCTGCAGGAATTGGCCGACAAAGGATTCGATCCTCAGTTCGGTGCCCGTCCCCTGCGCCGCTTGATCACCCATACCGTCGAAACGTCCTTGAGCCGCAGCATCATCGCCGGCACCATCCGCGAAGGCGATACGGTCAGCATCGGCTTTGACGGAACGGATTTTACCTTCACGCCCATTCGTGAGCACAAAGCATAACTAAAACGAGCCTCATGGGGTTTTAACATATCCCATGGGGCCCTTTTTAGTTTACAAGTTCCCAAAAACAGTATATAATTAATTGTAACTAAGTAACGGGTGGAGATTTATGAATAATACATTAGGAAATCATGTACTGATCGATTTTTATAACTGCAAAGCTTCTTTCACCGAAGCCGAAGACTTGCAGCCCTTGGTAGAACGCGCATTCCATTTGGTCGGCGCACCTGCTGAGGGCATTACCTTCTTCCATATTGATGACGAACTGACGTGCATGGCCGTATCGGGCAACGCCCATATCAGCATCCATGCCTATCCTCTCCTCTCCTACGTGGCAGTAGATATCTACAGTTTTAACATCGACCTTAAGACGAGCCAAATCATGAACGCATTAAAAGTAAACCTCCGTTCCGACCGCATCAAGGCGACGAGTATCCGCCGCGGTGATTTCGGCTCAATCCGCGACATGCGCCCGAAGCGCAAGTCCAAGATTACGACAGCACGGCGTATGAAAAATACAGGCGCGCGCATCAAAAAAACGAGTGCCAAAATGTTCAATATCCTTCGTCATCCAAAAAAAGTACGCCAGTCGAATCGGACGACGAACGAATAGTATGGTTGCAGATGAAAGGGTTTGTTTGTCATGTATATGGTATCGTTAAATCAAGCAGCGGGCATTGCCCGTGAAGAAATGACGTCTCTTGACGGCATTACGGCAGAGTTGCTCAACTTCATACAGCTAAAAAGTCAGCGCTTATATATGCACTCCCTGCAAGTTGCCAACTACAGCGTCAGTATCGCCGCCAAACTCATGCTGCCAAAGAGCGAAATCGAACAGATAAAATACGCTGCTCTCCTCCATGACGTTGGTCTTTTGGTCGTATCTAATACACTTTTAGTCAAGATACCCTATCTCAACCGCTCGGAAATGGCCCAGTACAAGCGCCATGCAGCAGCCGGCGGCAATATGTTGGAAAACATCCCCTGCTGCCAGGACATCGTGCCTTACATCCGCTATCACCATGAACACTGGGACGGTTCGGGCTTTCCCAAACACCTGCGCGGAGCCAACATCCCCTTGGGAGCGCGGGTCATCGCCGTGGCCGACTACTATGACATGATCATCAATCCGTCGACTGAATTTTGGGCGAAAACGAAAAAACAGGCCGTCCGCGAACTCTTCAGTTCATCCGGCCTCCTCTTTGACCCGGAAGTGGTCAAGGCCTTCATTGAAATCTTAGGCTGATAAAAAGCATATGCAAAGCGCCGTTGTCTGACAGCATCTCCTGCCGGACAGCGGCGCTTTTTGTCGTTACCTGCGGATAGCCGGAAAACCGGTAACATATCCTTTCGTAAAAAAGAAGAAAAGCCTCTATTATCCCCCTCGTCCATAGAAAATATATGATATAATTAAATGTAATTATACGGCTTATTCACGGCTAATTTTGCTAAAGGATGTGATGATATTGAACCTGGCCCCCCAGCGTGCGGACCGTGCAGCTCACCTGACAATCTTACTCATTACCTGGCTTTATGTTTTCATCAATATGGTGACCCTCGATTATCAAATCGCTTCCATCGTAGGTGTCGTCATCTTATTCATCACCTTTACCTGGCGGCGCATCATGTACATCGTCATCACGGCAGCCATTACGGTGCTCCTCATCAGCCTCTTTCCCTTTTTGGCGCCCATCGCCTTTATCATCATGGCGGTCATCTTCTTCCTGCGTCTGAAATATATTGCGGCCAATTGGCGGGCCGTTCTGGCCGGATTCTATATGTACGGCGTAGGTTTCTACTTTGCAGTTCTTCGCAGTACGACCGTCGAAATGATTCCAGCCCTGCTCACGGGCTTCGTCGCTGCCGTCGGTTTCCACCTCATCCTGATTTGGCTTTACCATCATCATTACACCCTCGAACGGGCTCTTCCCATCATGGGCGTCGCGCCGCTGCTCATCATCCTCCTCTGCCTGCCCTTCATCAAGGCCTTTGGCGGCTTTGACGCCATCGCCGATGCTGCCGACACAGCCGTCGATACGGCGCACGGCGGCGACATCCACGGCGGTTCCGATGCCGTCACGCCGGCCCCGGGCACTCACTATACCCACGACTATTACCGAACGGGACCGGACGGCACGATGCATCACGTTAGAGGCTACGAAGCCACCAATCCCGACGGCATCGTCTATAACAACTACTCCTATCACGGCCAATCCGTCCCCCATGCCGGCCATTATTCCAGCAGCCATGGCACAGTTCCTTCCGGAGAGACCCCGACGACGCCGACGGATCCCATTGCCGACAGCACCCTCGTCGCCGATCCCGGGCCCAAGCGGACCGGGGACGAAGAAGATTGACATCAAATCCGAGACCTCATACACTACCTCCACAACGCCAAAAAGCCTGATTTCTCAGTTACTAGAAATCAGGCTTTTTAACGTATTCAATGATAGTATGTCACGGTACTCATTGGTGATGACCAACCGATCACGTCATGGCACCATTTCGCATCAAAGCGGCGTTACCTCTGTATTTTAGCAAAACAGCCGTCTGCGTTACACAAAACGTAAACGGCTGTGCTATGATTTTCTTCAATTAAAATGATATTCCTGATACAGCTTTTCTCTGGCCTTTTCATCGTCGATAGCCAATTCCAGATCCTGCAGACGGTCATCGGCTTTCAGCAGTCTTAACAATGTCGTCAACCGGCTTTCGCCTTCTTGACGTCCTTCCTGACGTTCTTCAAGGCTCCATTTTTCAAGTTCTGCGCACATAACCGCCACCTCCTCCGGGTTGTTTTTGTAACGATGGACCGTTTCTTTCAAGGGTTCCAACACCATGTCTTCTACGTTCTCACTGCGAAAATCATTCATCAGCTTGCCCATGTCATCATTTCCCTTATAATTGCCATTGACGTAGATGATGTGACTATTGGCTTTTTCAGCCGCCTTGATACGGGACCTGTTCGCTCCAATTAAAATAGGCTTTTCGATGCGCAATCAGCCAACGACCATTTTGGAATACATAATCATCTACATAGCGGACGCCTGTCTGACGTTTCATAGTTTTGCCCTCTTTATCCGTATAAATAAGAGTAACAAAGCAATAACTGATTCCGTCTGCTTTATTCCCATTTAGATGTATGACCTGCTGTCCATTTATATGATAAACAACATCCTGTGTCTTTAAAAAGTCGTCAAAGGCCTTGCCAATATTTTCATTGCCTTTTAAAGTTTGCGTCAGCTTGCCATTGTTGTAATTCTCCACAACAGCATCTTTCGTAAAAAGGTCAATCTGCGATATGCCATCTTTATTATCCGCCTCAATTGAAAACGTATCTATAAGTTCACGGATAGCTATTTTATCCGCAATGCTCTTCCGATCGGTATCTGGCACAGCAATAGCCGGCTTTACAGCCTCCACGGTTGCTCCAATTGCTGGCTGAATCCCCATACCACTGGCGATAATCATCGCGGTCATCATTAAAAAACACGACTTTTTCATCTATTATTCCTCCTTTTATTAAAGTATTTATCGTTGATTTATTCTTTATTATTTTATCACTTATATACAGAGACTAGTCAAGCAAAAAAATCCCTTGATTCCCCCTTGAGTTCCGCCCCGTCTTTAAAGATTACCCTGATATTCTCTTTGCTGTATACTATAATAAAAGATATTAGGCTGTACCATAACCTTTCATCAAGATTTCTGATGAGTTCCTGCCCTTGTAAATTCTTGATGAGGCTGTCCATCTGCCGGCTTCTGGCGCTGTGCCGTTTTATCATGGCCCTTGTAATTGCCATTGACGTAGATAATGTGACTGCCGTCTTCAAAAGGCCGGTTCAATTCTTCGATGATCCGGTTGACATGGTAGCGGTCCAAGCCATGCTGCCAGACATCGTTTTCTGTAATAAAGATGACGTAGCTTTCCGGCAGTTGTTCATAATCGCTTCCCTTTTTCGGACGGTTGAAACTCTATAGACAGTTCTAGAAAAACAGCCGGCTGCGTCACCAAACGTATCCGGCTGTACTATGATTTTCTTTAATTAATATGATATTCCTCATACAGTTTTTCTCTGGCCTTTTCATCGTCGATGGCCAATTCCAGATCCTGCAGACGGCCATCGGCTTTCAGCAGTCTTAACAACGTCGTCAGCCGGCTTTCGCCTTCTTGGCGTCCTG